>CALMMH010000653.1 GCA_937868145.1 uncultured Phycisphaerales bacterium | reverse complement strand
GATCAGTCCGTTGCTTCCGCATCACGAGTCCGGCCATGCTTGCTCGCTCTCCCAGAGGTCGAACTCGCCTTTCTGTACCGGTTGGCGTCTGGACCCTCTCATGTCTTACGGCGTTTGGTTTGGAGGTTCACGATCGGGTGGCCGGAACGCTTCTGGCGTTCGCGACTCTCGTCAAAAAGGCGATCCACGTCGTGGCCGTAGGAAGCAGAGAGGGCGTCTTTGATGCACCAGATCTCCTGAAGCACTACGTCGCCCGGCATCGTGTTCTCGATGTAGATACGCATGGCGTTCACCTCTTCTATTCCGCTACAGATGCCAGGGGCTTCGCAGGGGTTTGGCGAGCATCTGGTTGGCCTCATCGCTGTCGGTGAAGCGCTCGGCGGTTGGGTCCCAGTGGAGCTTGCGGCCGAGCTTCATCGCGATGTTGGCGAGCTGGCAGATCGAGGTCGAGCGGTGGCCGATCTCCGCCGGGGCGGCGGTCGGCCGGCGGCTCTTGATGCAGTCCACGAAGTTGCGATGGTGGTCGTTGCTCTCGTAGAGGTGGATCTCGTTTTGGCCGATCACCGTCGCCTTGAGCGACTCCGGCGAGCTGGTCCACTCATTGTCCCGCACGTCGATCCAGCCTTCGGTGCCTTCGAACCGCCACCATTCCGTCTTTTCCGTCCGGCAGGTGAGTTCGACGCCGTTGGCGTAGCGAGCCGCGAAGCTCACCTTGGTGGCCGTGGTGAACAGGCCATCCTTCGGCCACTCGCTGCCTGTGTCCTCGAACTCGACGGGGCCCGTGTCGTCGGTGCCGTTGGCCCACTGGATGATGTCGATCACGTGGGCGCCGAGGTTCGTGGTCTGGCCGCCGGAGTAGTCCAGGCCGAAGCGGAACGTGTAGAGGCATCGGTCCTTGTGGTAGGGGGCCCAGGGGGCGGGACCCAACCACATCTCGTAGTCGAGCCACTCGGGGACCGGCATTGGCTGCCAATCCCTCGGCGGGGCCTGTTTGTTGTTCGGTCCGATCGTGGAGTCCACGCGTTTGAGCTTGCCGATGCGGCCGTTGCGGACCAGCTCGCTGATGAAGCGGTACTGCTGGCTCGATCGTCGCATCGTGCCCGTCTGGAAGACGCGGTTGTATCGCTGTGCGGCTTCGACCATCGCACGACCTTCGGCGACCGTCAGGCTCAGAGGCTTCTCGCAGTAGATGTCCTTGCCCGCGGCGGCTGCCATGACGACCGGGATTGCGTGCCAGTGGTCCGGCGTCGTAACGCAAACGGCGTCGATGTCCTTGCGGGCGATGATCTCCCGGAAATCGATGTAGGCGTCGCAGCCTTTGTAGCTGCCGGAGGGGCTCTTCTGGGCGTAATTCTCCTCCACGATCTTGCGGGCGGGCTCGCGTCCGAACCAAGCCCCATTCCATCCCTGCTTGTACCAGTGGCCGTACTGGTCGCTGGCTGTCACGACGTCACAGACCGCCAGGACCTGGACATCAGGCTGGGCCAGGAAGGCTCGGAGATTGTTCGTGCCCATGCCGCCGCAACCGATGGAGGCCATCGTAATGCGCTCGCTGGGTGGCGTGACGCCGGCGGCTCCTATTGCCCGCGAGGGGATGAACAAGGGCAGCCCCAGAGTCCCGACCGCTGCCCCTGCGGCATGTTTCAGAAAGGTCCGCCGTCTCATTGCTCTTCCCATAGAGTCCTCCGGAAACCTGATCTTATCACAAGCGTCGGTCCATGTCTGCGGTATTGTACGCGAATCACCCGTCTCTTTGAAGAGGCTGGTTTCGCACTCCTTCGCTCAGCAATCGGTCATAGAGATCCTGCGTGCTCTCGACGAGCGTGGAGTGGGCAAGGTGTTTCCTGGCCCAAACCCCGGCGTCGTGCCCGATTCTTTTTCGCAGGGAAGCGTCTGTGATTACCTCCAACAGGACTTTGCGCACCGACTCGATGCTCCTTTCGGACACGAGAAACCCTGTCTCATTATGTCGGATGCAGTAGGATTCCTCCGGGCGTCTCGACCATGCGTTGACGACAGGGACCTCGCACATCATGGCCTCGTACAGCACCGACCCTCCCGAGAGGCTCACCAGGACATCCAGTCCCGCCATAACTTGCGGCATGTCCTCCCTGCGGCCGGTGAAATGGACCCGCTCGCTCAAGCCGTTGCGTCGGATGTACTCGACGATCTGGGAATGGTAGGAGGGGTTCTTGATTTCCCCGACGAGGAAGAACGTGGCTTTCGACGTCTCTCGGAGGACCTCCCTGGCGATCCGGACGAAATTGAGTTGTTCCTTGGCCGGCTCCACCCGTCCGACGATCCCCACCAGGAGGGTGTCGCCTGTGTGGTACTGTTGTCTGAGGACGCCTCCGTTGTCGCAGGAGGCTCTCGGTTTGAATTGGTCCGGGTCCACGGCGTCGTGGATGAGGACGATCTTGTCTTGGGGAATGCGGGCCTGTTGCGCCAGCCGCAGCTCCACGCGGTGGGAAATCGCCACGACTACGGTCGCTTCGTCGCAGCGATACTTGCGGGCCGTCCGCCGGTCGATTGGGGCGCGGACGTGCAGCACCGAAGGCAGACCTGCGCCGCGGGCGCTTCTGAGCATGTATTCGCTGAACTGGAAGTCGGAACAATGGACGAGGGAAACACCCTCGCTTCTGGCCAGCTTCGTCAGATTCGCAGCGTCCCTATACCGGGAGAACAGGGACTTGAGCTTTCGCCAGCGGGCACAATCCCACGGTTTGCATGCGATCCGCATGTCCTTCAGCTTCTCGAGGAACGGGCCGCCTTCAGTGCACAGCACAAGGGGGGTGAAGCGGTTTCGGTCGAGTCCCTGAAGCAAATACAGCAGTTGTCGCTGGGCGCCCGAGATGTACCCGCCACGACTCAAGTAGAGAATTTTATGGTTTGGACTGGACACTTCTCGTTTCAGGTGGATATCTAAAGACGGTTCCAACTACCGCGGCCTCAACCGGGGCCACGTATCACCAGATTCTCAACCGATGGTATTGCATCGTATGATAGAGCAGATCGCAAGAAAAGCAAGCCTTCTGAACTATTCGCTCCTGGCTGCGAAACGCTTCAACCAGCCCGTGACCGCTACGTTGCGCCGCGCGATGGCCTTGTACCGAGAGAAACGGTTCCTGGCTGAAGAGGCGTTCGCCGCGGGGTTGCTCAGGCTCGACTGCGACCCCGAGTTGCTCCGCAACGCCGTGAGTCGCCGGCATCAGGCGCAGGTTCAGAGAAGGGTGAATCCCGCGTCCTGGTCGCCGGCGCTGGCGGACAAAGGGATCTTCTACCGCTTCTGTCAGGCCCACCAGATACCCATCCCGGATCTGTACGCCATCTACTTCCGTCAAACGCCGGGCTATTGCCCCAAGGGGACGCCCTTGTACGATTCCGGCCAGTGGGCTCAGTTCATCGCAACCAGACTTCCCTCGGAGTTTGTCGTCAAGCCCTGCGGGAGTTATCGTGGCATGGGAGTCCTGGGGTACACGAGAAGGGGGTCCGACGAGTTTCTCGCCAGCGACGGAGTCACGAGGTCCTCCCGGCAGATTGTGGATTCGCTTCAGCATTCCCGGGACGCGGACAGCTTCGTGATTCAGCAGAGGCTTCATTCCTGCAGAGCATTGACGGAGTTGTCGGGAGTCTCCAACTTGCAGACCCTGCGGATCACCACATTCGTCGACCGTGAGGGCAAGTTCCGTGTTCTTTTCAGTCATCTGAAGCTCATGACCAGAGACGACGTCTTCACCGACAACATCGGCGACGGCGACAACGGCACCCTCGTGAATGTGGTCTGTCCGAAAACCGGCGCGATCGCAAAAGCTTTCTTCAAAACGTTGGATGGATCGGGAGATCTGGCGGTCTCCCGTCATCCCATCACGCATCGGGAGTTGATCTGGCTCCCGGTCCCGTGCTGGGACGAAGCCTGCGAACTGGTCCGCCGG
>CALMMH010000652.1 GCA_937868145.1 uncultured Phycisphaerales bacterium | reverse complement strand
TGTTCGGTTGGTTCTGTCGATTGCGGCCTCGGCATCGTCGAGGCGTCAATCGACACGTCGCAACGCATACTACGACCGTGCCGTGTTTCGCATGATGGGCCAGCCTCTCAAATCCGCATTGGCAAAATGCTTAGATACTGGACTTTTGCAAAATGGACATTGGGCCTACTTTAGGAAGGAAAAATCTTGTTCCTCGATTTTTCCTTCCTAAATCTTGACGATCGTACAAATAGAAACTTACGTCGATTCTTCAAGGAAATCGAAGAATAAGATTTCCTTGAAGAATATAGGTCCAATGTCCATTTTGCAGAAGTCCAGTTAGATAGTTGCGACTGGCTGCTCCGAGAGGAGAACCCGGGATCTCCCTGGGCGTACTGGCGATTGACGCTGGGCCGGGATTTCAGTAGAGTTGCCGCGACCATGAAACACGAATCAAACAACAAGCCTCGCCTGCTGGCGATGGAATTGACGCGCCGCTGCCGGTTCAATTGCAGGCATTGCCGCGCCGATGCCGGCGGCGTCGGGCGTGCAGACGAATTGAGCATGGATCAGTGGACCCGAATCCTCGATTCGATCGCCGCCTATGAGAAGTGTGTGATCATTCTCACCGGCGGCGAACCCCTGGAACGGGAAGACATCTACGATCTGATCCGCCATGGCCGGCGTTTGGGCCTGCGAATGGTGATGGCCACCTGCGGCTACGCCATCGACGACCAATCCGCGACTGCCCTGCGAGAGGCGGGCATTATGGCTCTGTCGTTCTCGCTCGACGGTGCTGGGGCTCGGACGCATGATGCGTTCCGCCGGACGCCGGGGGCGTTCGACACGGTGGTCAAGGCCGCCGAAGCGGTCCGCCAAGTCGGCATGCGATTCCAGATCAATACGACGATCACCCGCACCAATCTGGCCGAAGTTCCCCAAATCGCCGAGCTGGCCCAGCGGTTGGGAGCCTACTGCTGGAATCCGTTCGTCCTGGTGCCGACCGGTCGGGGCGAGGAGATCGCGGATGAGCTTCTCGAACCCCGCCAATACGCCGAATTGCTGGCCGATCTGTTGACGCTCAAGACGCAATCGCCCATCGAGCTTCGCGTCACGTGCGGGCCCCAATACGCAAGGCTGTATCGCGAGGCGGAGGCCCGCAAGCCCAGGACGGAAGGAACGCCGGCGGCGGGTGCTCGACCTGCGGCTTTCGTGGCCCCCAACGGCTGCATGGGCGGCCGGGGATTCGGGTTCATCAGCTATCGCGGCGACGTGCAGACCTGCGGCTTCCTCGACCTCTCCGCGGGAAACCTCGTGGAGAGCGGCTACGATTTTGCCAAGGTCTGGGACGGTTCGACGTTCCTCAACGAGATCCGCGACCTGTCGTCGTACAAGGACAACTGTGGCCGGTGTGCGTATGTCAGGGTGTGCGGGGGCTGCCGGGCTCGCGCCTACGCCGTGACGGGCGACTATCTCGGCGGCGATCCGATCTGCTGGTATGAGCCGAGGGGCACGCCGTGACCGTTGCGATGACCGATTTTCAGAAGCGGTTGTGCGTCCGTCTCCAGGAGGGCCTGCCTCTGTGCGCCGAGCCGTTTGCGGAGATCGCGAAGCTTCTGCACAGCACGGAGACCGAGGTCCTGGAGCAAACGCGCAAGCTCAAGGAGTTCGGTTTCGTCCGTCGGCTCTCGGCCGTCCTCAACCACCGTGCGTTGGGCATGGCGAGCACGCTTGTGACGGCGCAGGTCCCCAGGGATCAAGTCGATTCCGTGGCCGCCGCGGTGAATGCTCTGGCCGGCGTGTCGCACAACTATCTTCGCGGGCATCCCTACAATCTCTGGTTCACGCTCCAGGGCCGGTCGGCCGACCAGATCGAGGAGATTCTACGCGGTTTGCAAAAGCGATTCGGCATCGAATTCCACAGTCTGCCCGTTACGCAGGTCTTCAAGCTCGACGTCCGCTTCGATCTCGAAGACGACGACGTTCTCACGCACGAAGGGTACGATGTCCCTGGGACAGAGCCCGTTCCACTGCGGCCGGAACACAAGCAGGTGCTCGACGGGTTGCAGCAGGGGATCGAGACCGTTTCGCGTCCGTTCGACACGCTGTCGGGTGACCCTGCAGTTCGCGAGGAGATCGTGGCGCTTCTGGTCGAGTTGAGGACTCTCGGTGTCCTGCGACGAATCGCGGCGGTCCTGAACTATCGCAAGCTCGGTTACACCACCAACGTGATGCTCGCGGCCGAAGTGCCGGCCGAGTCCGTCGCCGACGCGGGCCGGAGTCTCGCTCGGTTCCGGGCCGTCAGTCACTGCTACGCGCGGCGAACCTTCGAAGGCTGGCCCTGCAATCTCTTCGCCATGCTCCACGCCCGCTCCGAGACGACGATCACGCGAACGATCCACGAGTTCGCGAAGGCCGCAAATGTCCGCTCTCACCTGCTGTTGCCCACGGTAGCCGAGTTGAAGAAGCAGCCCATCCGCCACACGTTTCTCTGATCCGACAGGCGATCTGTCTCAGTTCCGCGTGAGCCATCGGCAAGCTACGAAGGCTCCGCTTGCCGATGCCACCCGGAGTCGAATAGGGACTTTTCGCATCAGTCCTGCTCTGCCTCAAGGATCGGGTGGCAGCGGAAAGGCCGAAGGCCTTACCGATGGTTTCGGTCGCTGCGCTTTGTTCGGGATGACAGAACCCACGCAAGGAGCAATCCGAATCCGCAATATGCCCCGGTCTGATGCGAAGTTCATTTCCCGTTGGAGCAAGGTTAGGGGGACGGAACTCTCCGGGATGTTGGCCAAGGGCGCTTGGGTGAAGGTGAAAAAGGTTCTTCACGGAATCTCGGGGATTGTCGGCGCCGCCGGAGAGGCACGCCCGAAGCGGTCGTGCAGGGGGAGTTTATCGCGTGTGCGGCCTCCGGCTTGAACGCGAACGAAGCGTTCGCTTGCGGGACCGGACGTTGCGCGGGGGCGTGCAACGCCCCTCGATGCTGGTGGCCCAACGCGTCAAACTCCCGACGCGAAGCGTCGGAATCCGTATCCGTTCGTCCCCACAATTCCGTGAAGAACCCAAAAGAAACGGGGCGGCTCCTTGGAACCGCCCCGTGTGTTTTTGACGCGATGAGAGGACTTCGATCAGTCCTTCAACTCGCGAACCCAGACGTTGCGGTAGCGGACGGGGTTGCCGTGATCCTGGAACTGGATGGGGCCCTTGTCGGGCAGGGGCCGGAAGTCCGACACCGCGTGGGCGTTGATCCACTGGGTGCCGCCTTCGAGCGTGACGTGGTCCTGGACGAGCACGCCGTTCTGGAAAATCGTGAACGTCGGCTTCTGCACGACTTTGCCGTCCTTGTCGAACATCGCGCGATGATAGATGATGTCGTAGCTCTGCCATTCACCCGGCTTGCGGCAGGCGTTCGCCAGCGGGACGCTCCGGCCGTAGAGGGCCGCGCACTGACCGTCGGGATAGGTCTTGTTCTCGTAGGAGTCGAGCACCTGGATTTCGTACTCGCCCTGGAGGAACACGCCGCTGTTGCCGCGGCCCTGGCTGTTGCCTTTCACGGTGGCGGGCGTCGCGAACTCCAGATGCAGTTGGCAGGAGCCGAACTGCTGCTTGCTCTGGATGTACCCGGCTTTCTCGACCGACTCCATGCTCCCATCGCGGAAGACCCACTTGGTGGGATTGCCCTTCGTGTCGGTCCAGTTGGCGGTCATGGAGGTCTCGGTGCCGTCGAAGAGGACGATCGCGTCGGAGGGGGCTGCGCCGCATTCATTGCCCGGCGTGATGATGTTCGGGGCGGGTCGCTGCTCGTCGTGGACCATCCACCGGCCGGTCGGCGTATCCACATATTGGGTCAGCGGTTTGGGTTCGGCCTGAGCGGTTTCGACTTTCGCCGGTTCGGTTTTGGCCGCGTCCTGCGTGGCGCATCCCGCGACGATCCCCAGCAGGGCGATCGCAGAGGCCACAAGCAACATCGTTCGCATGAGCACTCCTTTCTCAATCTACTATTTACGATTGACGATTGACGATTGGCGTCACCGTATACGGAATCGCCAATGGTATGCGGCAAATTGTAAATCGTAAATAGAAAATAGTAAATGGCCTGCGTCACTTCTTCGCACGATCCCGAAACACGCTGAGATCGAGCAGGCCGTACGCGGTGAAGCTGCTCCGCGTGGTCAGGCGGATGCCCAGCGCGACGGTGATGGCGGTGCCGGAGAAGATCGAGATCATGATCGCAATCTGGTAACGGATCGCGGTGGCCGGGTCCGCGCCGCCGAGAATGACGCCGGTCATCATGCCCGGCAGGGACACCAGGCCGATCGTGGCCATCGTCGCGACGGTGGGGGACAGTGCCGCGTGGGCGGCTTTTCGCACGTAGGGCCGGATCGCCTCGGCCAGCGACGCCCCTTCAGCGAGGCTCTGGAGAAAGGCCTTCTCCGTCGAGCGGATCGACTCGTAGAACGTGCGGATGCCGACGATGTCGGCCCGCAGGCAGTTGCCCAGGATCATGCCGCCGATGGGGATGGCGTACTGGGCGTCCAGGAGGTTGGGCCGGCCCAGGATCAGGCCGGTGAAGAGCATCAGCGGGACCGCGGTCCCCGCTCCCAACGCCAGGAAGACCGGCAGGGCAATTTGTCGAAATCGCAGGCCGCACGACCGCACGATCGAGACGTCCGCCACCACCACCATGACGACCAGCCACGCCGCGTTGAGCCAAAGGATGTTCAGGCGAAAGATCACCTGCAGGTACAGGCCGATGAGAAGGAGCTGGACCGTCATTCGGACCAGGCTGGTCACGGTCTCGCTCA
>CALMMH010000651.1 GCA_937868145.1 uncultured Phycisphaerales bacterium | reverse complement strand
GCCGGCGGTGGCGGCCCAGTCGGTCGTGCCCCGCACGTCCTGCTGCGACAGTTGGATCGGGCTCGCTTCGGCCATGTCCAGAGCCTTGCCGTCGGGCAGACCCTTGACGATGTCCAGCAATACGATCTCGCCCAACCTCCGGTTGGCGGCGATGAACGCGGTCGTGGCGCCGACGTTGCCGGCTCCGACGACGGTGATTTTTTGTCTTGGCATCGACAGTTCCCCGTACCTTGGACAATTTCCGGGCGAGCCCGTCGGCCGGTTTTGTGCCGCCGCAAGCTTCACCAAGAAGGTCGAATCATATAGTGACAAAAATCACATGTCAAGCGGTCGGAGGAATTTGCGCGAAATCCGCGAGTTTTTCTGTTGTGACACCGGCAACGTCAGCGGTCCTGCCCAGAACAGACGACATCACAACCGACGAGCGGAGGCGAGGGCTGATGGGGATCCGTATCAAGGTGTCATTGGGGGAGCATCGTTTCCCGGCGTGTTTGTCGCCGCAGGTCCCTTCTTCGCCGTCAGGAGTTCGATGACGTCCTCGTGTCCCCGGCGTACGGCCCTGTCCAGCGGCATCTGGCCTTGGTTGTTCCTGACGTTCACATCCGCCCCGTGGGCCAGGAGCAATTCGACAATCTTTTTGTGACCGTGGAGGGCAGCGCCGTGCAAAGGCGTGTCGCCGTCGTTGTCCTGGGCGTTGACGTCCACGCCCTTTGTCAGAAGCAGTGAAATCACTCCAGTCAGACCCTCGGAGGCTGCATAGTGCAAGGCGGTGCTGCCGGCGAGGTTCCTCGCTTTGACGTCAACGCCGTGGGCGACCAATAGCCGGGCAGCTTCTTCGTTGCGTTCGAGAATGCCCGCGTGGAGAGGTGTATCGCCCTTGCGATCGCGCTCGTTCGGATCGGCCCCGTTGGCCAGGAGAAGCTCCATCCACTCTCTCGGCCAGTTCGGCTGGTTCGGTTCGTTGACGTCGAATCTCTCTTCTGTCCATGCGTTGCGACCGATTCGGGCCGCGCCGTGCAACAGGAGCGATCCCCTCCACTGCATCTCCCATTCGGCGTGGATCTTCGGGAAATGGATCTTCATAACGACGTTCTCCGCACCGGCGGCAATCAGGGTCTTTGCCATTGTGACCCGGCCATTGCGTAGCGCGATGACCAGAGGCGCGGCTCCATCGTTGTTCCTGGCGTTGACATCCGCGCCAGCGGCGATGAGAAGCCGAACAACCTGCACGCCCGTTCGTGCGACGGCGTAATGCAGCGGCGTATTGCCCGAATCGTCCACAGCGTTCACCTTCGCTCCGTGGGCGAGGAGAAGATCCGCCACATTCGGGTCCCAGCCAGCGACCGCCTCATGGAGAGGCGTCACACCCGGCTCCATGCGAGACTCAAGATCACGCTCCCAGAGAACACCATCCGCCGCGGAAACAAGAACGATCCTGGCGTTAACGTCAGCCCCTCTCTCAAGGAGGAGTGCAACCGCTCGGCGGTACCCGTGGTAGGCCGCACAGTGTAGCGGCGTGAGCCCATCTTCGTCTTTTGCATCCACATCGGCACCGTGGGCAACGAGCAGACCAATCGTCCGCACAAGGAAATCATCCCGGGCCGCGTACAACAACGCGTTGTAGCGATCCAGGTCGCCATGCGGAAAAGCCAGATCGGGAGGATCCATCGGCACAGCCGCTTCTGCAGCAGCCCCCCCGCCGCTGGTGACAGCTATGTGGACGAGACTCCAGCCCGATTCGTCCTTCATGGTCACGTCGGCGCCGCCGGCAATCAGCGACTCTACAATATCGAGGTTGCCCGCCTGGATGGCGACGCCAAGCATGGGCCCTTCCACAATGCCGTAGTGTTCCACGAGTGCATTGACGTCGGCTCCCTTGGCGATCAGAAGTCGGACCACCTCGGATTTGCCGCGACAAATTGCCAGATATAGCGGGGTGGTCCCATTCGGGTGCTTCGCGTTCACGTCCGCGCCGCCGTCGATGAGCAAATTGACCATGTCCACATGCCCCTGCTCGATGGCATGGTACAATGCAGGTTGCCCGACATCATCGGTCCAATGGGGGCTGTCTTCGGTTAGAGCTCTGAGATCGGCGCCGGCCGCGATCAGCAATTTCGCAACATCGATGTGGTTTAGGAATGCCGCATAATGCAGGGGCAACCAAGCGTAGGGTCCTTTGGTATTGACGTCCGCTCCGGCGTCGATAAACTCCTTGACTTTGGCCACATCCCCAAGATAGGCGGCCAGGCAGAAGTCCACGCCGGCCCCTTCTTCGACGAGGTACTCGACGACTGGCTTATGGTTCTCCGCCATGGCCAGCATGGCGGGCGTGAAGCCGTGATTGTCCGGGGCGTCGATCTGAGCCCCGCTGCAGACCAGGAGTTCGACCACTTCCAGGCGCCCGCGTTTGGCCGCATTGTGCAGCGGCGTCTGGCCGGCGGAATTGGTCACATGGACCGAGACGCCGCGTGCGATCATCGACCGGACCGTCTCGATGTCGCCCTCGTAAGCCGCCCAGCACAGGTCCGACTCAACCCGATGCCCTCTCTTCTTCTCGCAGCCGCTGGCCAGCAGCGTCAACGCCGCGGCCGCCAGAATCCATCTTCTCACTCTCACCTTTTCCGCTCCCGTCCATGCGCATCATCGCCATCCCCCCGTTTTCTAAGGCACAAAGAATCGAAAAGGTAACATGATTCCGCAAGAAAAGCTCGGCAAGAGAGCGAGATTTTTTCGGATTGGAAGTTGGAAGTGTGAAGTCTCAAGTTGAAAGTCAGGAAAGCGAGAACTCCACGGGCTGTTGCCCGAAGGGCTTGGGGTGTCAGGGACACTGTTTGACGGAGCGGTTGAGCTTATGGCAAGTTCGCGGCCGTCCGACGCTCCCCTGTCAGGAGCAAGCCGGCGGCAGTCGCAACGAGGGCCGTGAACGCTTTGCCTGTCGTGACCGCGCCGTCCCGACGCTCGGAGCAAACCCCGGTTCGCGGAGCCCTGGCACGGCGAACCAGGGTCCGGAGGTTCTGCACCGTTGCGATCAGCAGGTCCTGAATCCGCTGACGCCAGAGCCGCCGCCATCTTGCTCGCTTGAATCCATGATGGGTCGCGACTACCCGAACAGCTCAGAATGAGATCCCATTCGTTCGAGGATCAGGGCGTCGTTGTCGATGCGGTAGATGAGCGGCCGGCGTCTCGACTGACAAACCGCAGATCGGCGAGATTCCTGCCCTGCTTCTTCGCTCGCTTGTAGTCCTTCTTGAACTGTCCTTTCCAGACGATGTTCAAGACTCGAGTTCCTCAAAGAGCTCATCCACGCTGGACACCCTGTGCAGATCGATCCCTTCCTCGGATTCCCTGAGTGTTTTGGCGGTCAGTTCATTGGGAAGCTTCACCTCAAACGGAATCCCCCGGTGCAGAACGACCTGGCGAAGAAACAGGCAGATGGCCTCAGACATGGACAGATGCAGAGCATTCAGCACCTTCTTGGCCTGGGCTTTGGTCTGCTCATCGATCCGAACCTGAACTGTCGTTGAACTGCTCACATCAACCTCCCGTCTCACGGGCTACTACGCCAACATCAGTACTTTGTCATTACATTGTATATACGGAATCTATTAGCCAAGGTCAACGAGAAATCCAGGAGATCGCGTCCATGAACCGTTTGTGAACACCAACGGACGGAAAGACCCGCATTTTGGGCATCGCCAGGGCCGATTTTTCTGCGTTCATGCTGTGTTCTTTGTGAACGGCGGCTGTATGAGAGAGCGATGAAAGCGTTCTTCGACGCCCTCTTCGACCACATGCGAAAGGGTTGACCTACGCACAATCGGCATTACCCGGCACAGAAAATGCGGATTGCCCGCTCATTGGGGAAAAGATAGGCAGAAGAAAAAAGGGAATGGGCGGCAGAGGACTTGAACCTCTGACCCCCAGCGTGTCGAGCTGGTGCTCTAGCCAACTGAGCTAGCCGCCCATAATGAAGGTCTGGCGACAGTATCACCCGGAGGCGAAAGAAAAGCAAGCAATTTTATTTGAGGATTGATAGGAATTATACGCTCAGGCACCGACGAATCACTGCGGCCCCGGAAAGAATCCGGCTGGCGCCGCCGCTCTGGACGGTCAACGAGATTTGTACACCCGTGGCGTCCACGCCATTCTTGGACGTGGTCGTGAATGTCGCACCGGTGACCCCGTCGCACAGGACGTACTCCGGGCTGGTGGTGGTATTTCCCATCACAAGGTACAGCCGGCTGTCCGCGCTGCGGTACTCGAATCGGACGATCGTTCCGTCGGTCTTGTACAACGTACACGAGGGTCCCGGCGACGTCAGGTGCGGCACCCCGTATACGACGCCGCTGTTGGGGTCGACGTATCCGGCGGTGCGGAACTCGCTGGTCATCCTTGCCATCGCCTGCCTGGCGTTGTTGATCGTCCAGAATATGTCCTCGTTCTCGCCGTAGCTGATGACGGACGCATTGAAGGCCGTGGCCACCGCCGCCAGCAGCATCGCCGTGATGGCCAGCGAGATCAGGCACTCCACCAGCGTGAAGCCCCGGGTCGACGGTTGATGGTTGAGAGTTGATGGTTGGTTTTTCATTTTGGATCTTCGTTTGAGAAAGCTGGTTTCAGACGCCCCACTTCAAACGTCAAACTTCACACTTCTCACTTGCCCCTTTAGTACCGCGCCCGAACCCAGCTTGCCGAGACAATCTGCCGGTCGTTCAGCAGGACGCGTACCGTGACCCGCACGAACGAGGTCGACAAGTCCGCGACGACCTGATCGAAGTTCGACG
>CALMMH010000650.1 GCA_937868145.1 uncultured Phycisphaerales bacterium | reverse complement strand
GCCAGACCAGGTCTCGAGTTCTCGCAGTTGTTCTTTCCCGTGAAGGGGATTCTGTGCGTATATGACCGGCAGACGGGCGCGTTCCAGTCGCTGCCCGGGGCGGATGCTCCAGGCCTCGTCCAGAGCAACCCGACGTGGAGTCCGGATGGGCGGTACATCGTCTTTGCGGCGACCGAGGCGCACAGCCTCAAGCGTGTCAGCGATCCCCACGTGGTGCTTCTGAGTCCCGCCGACTGCCGCGAATTCCTCGAAGGTGGAAGGCCCTTCAAGTTCAACCTGTTCCGAATCCCCTTCAACGGCGGCCAGGGGGGCAAGGCCGAGCCGATCATCGGAGCGTCCTTCAACGGCAAGAGCAACTTCTTCCCGAAGTACTCGCCCGACGGCAAATGGATCGTGTTCTGCCAGGCGGAGAACTACATGCTCCTGCAGCCGGACAGCGAGTTGTACATCATTCCCGCCGAGGGAGGCCAGCCCCGCAGGCTGCGTGCCAATACGAAGCGGATGAACTCCTGGCACAGCTTCTCGCCCAACGGCAAGTGGCTGGTCTTTTCCGGCAAGCCGGACTCTCCCTACACGAAGCTCTACCTGACCCATATCGACGAGAACGGCCAGAGCACTCCGGCCGTGGTTCTGGATCACCTGACCTCCCCCGACCGGGCGGCGAACATCCCCGAATTCGTCCGTGCCGACCGCGACGCGATCCAGCGAATTCGAGAGAAGTTCATCGACGACGTCTCGTACACGCGAGGCGCCTGGGAATTCCTGAAATCGAACGACTACGAGGGCGCCGAACGCCAGGCTCGCAAGGCGTTGGAACTGAATCCGAAGAACGCGGACGCCCTGCATCACCTCGGTCTGGCGCTGTTCGGACGCGGCCAGTACGATGAAGCGATTCAGTGCCTGTCGGAGGCGGTGAAGATCAAGCCGGCCGAGGCGGAGATGCACATCCAACTGGGGGTCGTCCTGGTCGCCCAGGGCCGACTGGACGAGGCGGTGAGCCGGCTGCTGAAGTCGTTGGAGATCGCCCCGGACAGCGGCGAGGCGCACTTCAATCTCGGCGTGGCGATGTTCCGCCTGGGCAACAAGCCCAAGGCGATCGAGCATTGGCAGCGGGCCGCGCAGTTGAGGCCCGAGGATCACGAAGCCCATTTCAACCTGGCCCAGGCGTTCGAGCAAGAACGCAAGATCGACCAGGCGATCGAGCACTATCGGTTCGTTGTGAAGGCCAAACCGGACCACGTGATGGGGCGAGCGGGTCTTGGGATGGCCTTGTGCGCCAAGGGAGCATTCCAGGACGGCGCGGCGCAGCTGGCCAAGGCGGTCGCGCTGGAGCCCGCCAACTCCACGATCCGGCACAATCTGGCCATCACGCTCGTTCGCCTGGGACAGCATGATCAGGCCATCGCCCAGTGGCAGTACATCCTGCAACGGGAGCCCGGCAATACCGATGCGTTGATGTGTCTGGCCATGGAGTACGGTCAGACCGGCCAACGGGACAAAGCCCTTCGCCTGCTGGAAGAAGGGCTGCGGATGGCCGAGGCCGTGGGCGACGAGAAACTCGCATCGCAGATCACCGACCAGGTCAAGCGGCTCATCGCCCCGGACGCAGCCGGCCGGCGGTAGCAGACCGACAGTACGTACCCGAGGCGCATTTTCCCGAGGGACCGTCGGGCTGTTTTCTACTCTCACATCGTGCGCCCGGGCCATTCCCGCCGGCTTTTACACGCTATTTACAGAAGCGGACCTTCCTCGTGCGTTATAGTTCATGTGGAGAGCACATGAAATCATAACCACAGAGCTAAGGGAGGTACGACGATGCGAAGGTCCGGTATACCGCAAGTCATGATCGCAATTACATTCCTGGGAACGCTGCCTTATCACTGTTCTGCGCAGCCGGCGCACCTGTCCCTTCGGCCGCCCGCGTTGAACGTTCTTGTGCCGCAGAGCCGTGCGGTCGCCTTTGCGCCGGATCGGCAGGGAAGCGTCCGTATTGTGCAGGTCGATGTCGCCATCGATATCGTCGAGACGACCGCGACGACGACAATCGAATTGCGTCTGGAGAATGAGACTTCCCAACGGCAGGAGGCGGAATTGATCCTCCCGGCGCCCGACGGGGCCGTGGTCCGCGGCTTTGCCTATGACGGTCCGAGCGGGCAGGTGACCGCCCAGGTTTTGCCCAGGGACGAGGCCCGGCGGATCTACGAGAGTCTGGTTTCGAGGATCCGCGACCCGGCCCTCGTGGAGTTCATCGGATACAATCTCATCCGCTCCAGCGTCTTTCCCATCGAGGCTCGGGGCAAGCAGAGAGTCCGGCTGACTTACGAGCACCTGCTCGATGTGGAGGGCAACCGCGTGGACTACATTCTGCCTCGCACGGAGTCTCTCCAGTATGTGGCGCCGTGGAACGTGACGGTGAAGATCCGGGCCGAGCGTCCGATCTCGACCGTCTACTCGGCCAGCCACAAGCTCCAGATGGAGCGGATCGGATCACGCGAGGTCTCGCTGAAGATCGCCGACGAGGCAGGCCGCGAGCCGGGACCGTTTCGGCTGTCGTATCTCCTGCAGGAAGACGACGTCACCACCACGGTCTTTGCCTATCCGGACGCCAAGGTGGGGGGCGGGTATTTTCTTCTCTTGGCCGGTCTGCCTGCGCGAGCGACGGCCGACCCGAATGTCCAGGCCCTCAAGCGGGAAGTGACGCTCGTGATGGACTGCTCGGGCAGCATGAGGAATGAAAAGATCCAGCAGGCGAAGGAAGCGGCCCTGCAGGTGATCGCGGGACTGCGGCCGGGCGAGGCGTTCAACATTCTGCTCTACAGCAACGCCGTCCAGTGGTTTTCGGCCAGGCCGGTCGTCAAGAGCCAAACCACGGAGGAGGCTGCCCGCAAATATATCGAGGGTATCACCGCCACAGGCGGCACGAACATCCATGATGCGCTCCAGGCCGCGTTGCAGCAGGAGCCTGTGGAGGAGATGCTGCCCATCGTGCTGTTTCTGACCGACGGGTTGCCTACGGTAGGCCAGACGTCGGAGGTGGTCATTCGAGAACTCGCCGCGAAATCGAATCCGCACCGGCGGCGCATCTTCACTTTCGGGGTAGGTTTCGACGTCAACGCCGCGCTGCTGGAGAAGATCGCGTCGGAATCGCGGGGGCGGGCGGAATTCGTCCTTCCCCAAGAGGACGTGGAGGCGAAGGTGGGCGTCGTCTTTTCGCAATTGACTGGTCCGGTTCTCGCCGAACCCGAGTTGCGAATCACGGATACGCACGGCGCGGGGGCGATCGGGCGAACGAGGGACATCCTGCCGGAGAGACTGCCCGACCTGTTCGAAGGGGACCGACTCATCTTGCTGGGGCAGTACGTGGGCGACGAACCCCTGGTTGCTGAAGTGGCGGGCAACTATTTCGGCAAACGACGGACGTTCAAATCGACGTTGGATTTCGCGAAGGCCAGCGAAAAGAACGGGTTCGTTCCCCGTTTGTGGGCCAGCCGCAAGATCGCGGAATTGATCGACGCCGTCCGCCAAGCGGGAGCCGATCCCGCCGCGTCGGTGCAGGATCCGAAGATCAGGGAACTGGTCGATGAGATCGTTCGGCTGTCCACGGAGTTCGGCATTCTGACCGAGTACACGGCGTTTCTTGCCCGTGAGGGGACGGACCTCGCCAGTCCGATCGGCATCCGGAGGGAGGCCGCGGACGTGTTGTCCAGCAGGGCTCTGGAGACGCGTTCCGGCATGGGCGGGGTCAACCAGAGTCTCAACAGCGTGCGACAGAAGGCGCAGACCGAGTTGAACCTCCGGAACAACTACTACGACGAGAGCCTCAATCAGGTATCCATCGGCACGGTTCAGCAGATCAACGACCAAGCCTACTATCAGCGAGGATCGCAGTGGGTGGACAGTCGATTGGTCACTCGCGAAGGACAGGTCAAGCCGGCCAGGGTCATCGAGTTCGGATCGAAGGAGTACTTCGAACTGGCCTACCGTCTGGCCGGACAGAACCGCCAGGGAAGCATCGCATTGACTGGCGATATCCTGCTCATGGTCGACGGCGAGCCGGTGCTCATCCAATCATCCGGGACAACCAAATAGTTGCGCAATTGAGCAGAGGAGTGAAACATGATAACAGCAATGCAAGTCCGATGTGTGGTCGCGGCGTTCGTACTCTCTCTGGCGGCGGTTGGGCTGGCGACGGACAGCCCTCAATCGGATGCCATCCTCCAACCGATCGCGGAGGCATCTCCGGCACAGCCCAAACCGCTGGTGCAGATCGCGATCCTCCTGGACACCAGCGGGAGCATGTCCGGACTGATCGACCAGGCCCGCGCGGAACTGTGGTCCATCGTCAATGAATTCATTCTCGTCGAACGAGGCGGACGCCAGCCGGAGGTCCAGGTTGCCCTCTATGAATATGGGAATACCGGCCTGTCTTCGGCGACCGGCTGGATTCGCCAGATCGTTCCCTTGACGACGGACCTGGACAGGGTCTCCGAGGAACTCTTCGCTCTGAAGACCAATGGAGGCGATGAGTACTGTGGATGGGTGATCCGCGAGGCGACACAGAAACTGGCGTGGAGCGGTTCAATGGAAGATCTCAAGGTCGTCTTCATCGCGGGCAACGAACCGTTCACCCAGGGACCGGTGGACTACCGCGAGGTCTGCAGGGCCGCCATCGCCAAGGGAGTCATCGTCAATACGATCCATTGCGGCAGCGAGCAGGAGGGGATCGACGGCAAATGGAAGGATGGGGCTTTGCTCGCCGATGGGCGGCATCTGACCATCGATCAC
>CALMMH010000649.1 GCA_937868145.1 uncultured Phycisphaerales bacterium | reverse complement strand
GCCCAGAGGCGAACCCGCAGGGTCCATGTGCCCTCGTTCCAGAGGCGAAAGTTCGTGGTCCACTGATTGTTGAAGAGATTGATGAACGCCGCGGGCCTGCGGGGCGAGAAGTCGCGCGAGTATCGCCAGAGCCCGGGTCGGTCGAGACTCACCAACGGGCTATCGATCGGGCAGATCCCCACGCCGCGGCCTTGTCGGTCTGCAATCGTCAGACCCGTATGAATGGCCTGGACGTCGCGATTGGAGCCGAGAACGAAATCGCGTGCGGGGTCCACGATGCCTCCCAATCGACCGAGGCGAAATTGGGGCTCGTCCGCCTTTATCGGCAGGCAAATCCAGCCGGCTTCCGGCCAGTTGTCCGCTGGCTTGTTATGGAGAGTCACTTCCAGGTCGAGGTAAGGCTGGCTTGCGTAAAGAATCACGCGGGTCGTCACTGCGTGGGAAATGTCCGCCGTCGGCGAAGCGTGCATCTGGGCCGAAATGGATATGGGGGACTCCGTTATGTCGATGGATTCGCAGCGAGGCGATGCGGCTCGGTACGAGACCGTGCTTGCGGACGGCATCGCGGGTTTGCCCAGTTCGGCTTGGGCCCAATCCGAGTCGTTCTTCACATACGCTCGGACGTAGGCCGCGACCTGATCGGCGTCGAAACGCTCGTAGAGGTATTGGCCGAGAACATAGTCGGAATCAAGGTCCACCAGCTCGCGTCCGGTGCGTTTGTCGATGACGGAACGAATCCCGTTTCGTCTCGGATCGAGCGTGATCTTGAGGAACTCGTTCTCGATGACACCGGCTGCACGATCATTCTGCAAATCATTCTGAGGTTCGGCCGCGTCGGCGGGGACGAAAGTGCGATAGCCCATTGCGGGAATATCCCGGGCCACGAAGCAGAAGTCATCGCCATCCGGGGACGCCGGCACGGCGGCTCCTCCCTCGGTCGGCCGCAAGGCAACCAGGTTTCTGCCGGGCGACTTCACCCGCACGACGCCGTCCCTTGACCAAGGAAGGGGATTGAAGACGACGATGCGTCGGCCTTCGACGCCCACCTGCTCCGTTAGAGTCCTCATGGTCCCTTCGATGAGAGGGGCGATCTTTTCCTGAGCCTGTTCGATATAGCGTGTGTGCTCCGCCCAGGATTTCTCCAACTTTGCGAATCGGCCTGCGGCCCGATCGGCTTTCCACGCGTCGCCGTAATCCCATGTGATGTCCTTGCCGTATCTTGTGACCCAGGACAGAGCGCCGCCCCAGGTGTGCTCGCCGTAGAGCAGGCTTCCTTCCCGAGCCTGGGCAATGAGACGGTTACAGTCCGTGTTCGGCAGCGGCCGGCCCCAGATGCAGAGAAGAGCGATCAACGATTCGGCGGTGTTTATTGTAGGCCGGAGGTTCCGGGCGATCTTGGCCCCCGCAGGATCGCACATCGGGCCGTGAATCCAGGTGTCCGGCATGTCGCCGCGCACCACGGGGACCTCGGCCTTCTCGGTGAGGATCGCGTCGGCGAAGTCGGACAGTCGTCCGATGCGGATCTTGACGCCGGGAAGCTTCTGGGCCGCTTCTGCGAGCAACTGTTTCACCTCATCGGGAGTAGGCGGACCGTGGTTGTCGCCGGTGTGCTGCACGACCAGCCAGGTTTGGTACGGCCAGTCCGCGGGTGGGACCAACCCTGTGCCATAACCAGCGGCGGAGTACATCGTCAGCAGGCGGGAGCCGTCCGGGCCTTCCCACCAGAACAGAAGCGGAACTTCGGGCGAACTGCTGGCCGAATTACAGCCCAGGTGCAGGAAATCGATTCCGGCGTGCCGGAGGAGCGTGGGCAGAATCCACGAATGAGAGGGCACGTCGGTCATCTTGGCGTCCCGGGGAAGCGGCAGGCCGAGCTCGCGAGAGAGTCGCGAGGCATAGCCCAGCCCCCGCACAAGATCTTCAGGTTCCAGCAACTCCGTATGCAGCGTGAACGGCAGTCCATGAACCACGAATCGGCCGTCCTTCACAGCCTGGAGGATTCTGTGTTGACGGTCGGAAGTCTGGCCGGGCCAGTCCTCCGCGATCTTGCTCATGGGCCAGCCGGGAATCGTCCACACGAACTGTTGCTCTGCCGGCAGGCTGCGGTTGCGGTCGACTACGTCGAGAGCCTGGTCGATCATCGTGGTGCGGTAGCGTTGTACGATGGCGTCGGGCAGGTCTGTATAGCCGATGTCGAAGTGGGTCTTGAAGGTGACGATGACCTCTCGGACTTCGGCCGACGCAGACAGCGGCAGTGTCAACTCACAGAGCAAAATCAGTCCCAGGATTCGTCTCATGGCGCATTCTCCGTCACGGCCTACTTGAACTGGGCACGCAGAGTGACGAGCCCGGAGGCGGGCACCTCGATGCGGCCCTTTATGGGTTTGCCCGCCTGCTCGCTCACATCGCTGAGGAACACGGCTTGGGGTTTCCTGTCGCCCCATTTCAGCCGGGCGGAACGGGTCTGGTCCGAAGCTCCGAACAGACGAACGATCCACGCGCGGCCGTCGTCGCTGGGTTTCAGCGAGGTCACGAGAACGTCCGCGGGCTCCACCGTCAGCAGCGGCTTGCTCAGGGGCTTGGCGTCTTTGGCGGGTGTGACAAGAAGCGGCTGGCTGAAGCCTGTTGCGAAACGCGAGGCCTCGGCCCGGTCCAACTTGCGATGCGGCCTCAGGACGAATCGGAACACGGTCGCACCTTCCTGATAGGCGCGGTAGTTCGTGCCCCAATGATTGTTCATCGCCCACGAATACAGCGACTGCGTCGGTTCCACGTGCGGACGCCAGATATTGGGGTCAGTCTGCGAGTTGAGCAGGGTGGCGGTGAGGCCGCCGACCTGGAGCAGCGGGGCGTCGAGCGTCACCCAGGTGACGCCGCGATCTTTGTTCGAGACGTCGGCCCAGCGGCCCACGGTGAACCAGTTCTTGCACGCGCTGGGCATCTGGTCGGCTTCCGGTCGAATCATGCCCAGCGGGAGGTCCAGAAGCACCTCGCCGTCGGGCACGGCGAACGGGAACGCGAAGTTGAGGCTCTCCTTGCCGTCTTTGGCATGGTAACTCTTCGCCTGCAGCCGTTCTTTATCGACCGTGTTGATGATCTCGACGTAATCGAGCCCGGCGACGACCCGTAGTTCTCGCACGAGCTTGCGGCAGCCGGGGGCGGGCGATTCAACGATGAGGGAAGCCACGAGGGGCCCGGTTTCGCCGACGCGAATCGTCACGGCGTCGTTGCGTCGGAGATCCTTCAGATCGTCTCCAATCAGATAGAGGTAATCGTTCAGGGTTTCGCCTTTGCTCGTGTCGGCGAAATTGCCGCCGAGACCTTTGGCGGTCAACTCGACGATGCCGCCGGTTTTGTCGTCCAAGCGCAGATAAACGGCGCCATTGTTCAGCGTGGAGCCTTGTGCGGCGGCTACAAGGCCCTTGGCGGTTGCCTGGTCGTTGACTATGTTGTAGCGTCGCGAGGCAAAAGGCGGCACATCCTTGGCCAGGAAGGCCAACTCGCCCGAGGCGAGCCGCTGCGACGGAACCGTCTTGGCCTTGTCGTCCGTTACGCGGTCTCCGCCTGCGGACAGTTCCTTGGACACCGTTACCAACTCCGTGCGAGTCCACGAGAGCGTGTTGAATACGTCGATCGTCTTCGCCGAGGCCGTCGATTTGCCTTCCCCGAGGGATGCGGCCAATAAGTTGCGAGACTGCTTGTCCGCTGCCGTTGCGTAGCTCTGTTTGATTTCCCATTGCTCCAGGGTGTCTTTCCTCTGTGGCTCGCTGACGCTGCACCAGGCGCCCCAGGTGTGTTCGGAGTATAGCAGCACGCTGTTCCACGCCTTTTCGAAAGCCGCAGCCGGATACGGACCGGGCTTGAGCATCGCATAGAGCGTCTCCGCCTGGGCGAGCCGGTCCGAGCTGGCGCGGTTCATCGCGGTTTCCAGAGCGGAAGAGCCCGCGCCGTCTTCCCAGTAGGGAGTCCAATCCCCTCGCACTACAGGCAGCTCTTTGCCGTATCGCTGTTCAAACGCGCGGAACGCCTCGCCTGTGCCGGAGATGATGAATCGCGGCCAAGCGTACTTGGCGTTCCAATCCCGCACGAACTCGCAAATGGCCGGGTCGGGGATCGCGTTGTCGCCGTGACCGGCCCATCGCACGTAGGCGATGTCGAACGGATAGTTGCGCTTCTCCAGGCCGTCGGAGAAGTCTTCGACAAGCTGGGCCGACATCTTTCCGTAGCGATGCGACATCGCGTAGCCCCAGAAGGGAATCCAGACGAGCACTTTGGATTGGCCGTCGGGTCCCATCCAATAGAAGGGCTCATTCTCCCACTCTCGCAGGATGGTGCCGATGCGATCGAAGTAGTTCGGGGCCACGGAGAAATACCGAATGCCCGCCTGAGCCATCGCGGTCACCGTGCCCCAGGTGTAGCCCGGGACGTCGGAGATCATCGCCGAGTCGATCGGCACGCCGGTCTGCGCGGCCAGTTCCGTCGAGTATTTGAACAGGCGAACCAACTCCTCCGGCCGGCAGAGCCCGGTCAACTCATTGAGGTACATGCCGTTGAGCACGACCTGTCCCTTTTTGACTGCGTCGAGGAACTCCGCTTTTTTCTGATCATCGAGCCGGTTCAGGTAGAGGTCGGCCGCCCAGAGCACCTCGACGTTCCAGACGAAGCGGGCACCCTCGGGATAGCCCGCGGTCCGTTTGGCCGCGGCGATGCCATCGACGAGGTTCTGCACCTGCTTGGCCTCGATGGCGGTCTGAATCTCCGTGTAGCCGATGTCGGTGTGCGAGTGCGG
>CALMMH010000648.1 GCA_937868145.1 uncultured Phycisphaerales bacterium | reverse complement strand
ATCGGCGAGTGCGTCATGAAGCACCTTCGCGAAGTGGACAAGGTCGCGTACATCCGGTTCGCCAGCGTCTACCGGGAATTCGACGACGCGGGCGAGCTGATCGACGAAGTCAGCCGGGCGATCCAGGAAACGGAGCCCGTTGAACAACTCAAGCTCTTTGAACAGTAACGGCGCTACGGAGAATCATCGACCGCACGAAGGGGATTGGGTCGGTGGTCCATTGAGGGGCATACGTTTTCCGTTAGTATCAGCACGGAGGCAAGCGGTTACACATGAACAAGCAGTTGCAGGTCATCAAGGCCGACGGAACGACCGAGGAGTATATCCACACCAAGGTCATTGGGACGATCAACAATGCCCTGTCCGCCGCGGGCCGGTCCGATATGTTCATGGCCGAGGATCTGGCTGAAGTCGTGACTTTCTATCTGTACCGCAAGCAGGAGGGGCGTCAGGTCAGTTCAAGCGAGATCCTCTCGATGATCAAAGCGGTGCTGGTTTCCACGGGTTTCGAATCGGCGGCCGTCGCACTGGGCGAGCATTCCATTGGCCGGCGGCTCAGTCGCGCCCGTACGGAGATCCTCGCGGTGGATGTGCAGAACTTCTCCGATGTGGAGAGACTCTACCGATCCCGGCAATCGCCGACGCGGATTCCATGGGACAAGAGCCGCATCATTGATGAACTGACCGAGGAATCCGGGTTCTCTCGCCAGATAGCCCGTGTGGTCGCCGCGATGGTGGAGGAGCGGATCTTCAGCATGGGCATGACGCTGATTCCCCAGAGTCTGCTCAAGCAACTCGTGTTGGGAGAGGCCGCCACGGTCCTTCGGGCACAACGCGACCTCCAGACGACCTGAGGCTCTGTCCTGGGTCCCATAGGTCCCCTCCGTCCTATCGGTCCAATTCCTTCTTCGCTCTTTCGATCACGGATTCAGCCGCTTCCTCCGCGCCCACGTCGATCCAGCGGACTCCCTTGAACGTCTTGAACCAGGTGCGCTGGCCCTTGGCGAGCCGGCGGGTGTTCTTTTTGATCTCCTCGATCGCGTCCTCCAGGCTCATTTGCCCCTGGAGGTGCTCGATGATCTCGGCGTACCCGATCGCACAGCGGGCCTGCTGGCTCAGGGGCCTGTCCTCCGCCAGCAGCGATCTGACCTCCTCCACCAGTCCCTGGTCGACCATCTTTTTGACGCGGGCGTTCATCCGGCGGCTCTCCTCGGCCTTCTCGCGTCGCAATCCCAGGATGGTCCAGTCGTGCCTCGGCTGTTCGGCGTCGAACTGCTTCTGGAAGCTGGAAATGGGCCGGCCGGTCAGTTGATAGACCTCGAGGGCTCGGATGATGCGTTTGGCGTCGTTGCGGTCGATCCGGCCGGCGGCCTCCGGGTCGATTCGTTGGAGGGCCTCGTGCAAGCGGGCGGTTCCCTCACGTTGGGCCTGGGCCCGCAGCTCGGCCCGGATCATCTCATCGCTGCCGGGACCCTCGAAGAGTCCATAGAGCAGGGCCTTGATGTATAACGCCGTGCCCCCTACTGCGACTGCGGTCTTGCCCCGGCTGCGGATGCCCTCGATGGCGGCCTGGGCCTTCTCCAGAAACAGGCCCACGCTGAACGACTCGCTCGGTTCGACCACGTCGATCAAATGATGCGGAACCTGTTGCTGGACCTCTTTCGAGGGCTTGGCGGTGCCGATGTCCATGCGGCGGTAGACCTTCATCGAATCCACGCTGACGATCTCGCCGTCCAGGGACCGGGCCAGCTCGAACCCGAGGCGCGCCTTGCCCGAGGCGGTCACGCCGAGAACCAGAATCATTCGTGATTTACTATTTTCCATTTGCGCTTTATCATTGAGTCCTGTCCGTGTCTCCGCGGTGGGAGCACGTTTCGACTCGATTGTAAATCGCAAAGGGTGATTAGTAAACTCGCTGCTATGACATCACGCACGGCCAACTTGGATTTTGATCGTTCCCTGACTCAAAGGGTCCAGGTCGTCAACGAGACCCTCGACCGGCTTCTCGCCGGGCAAAAGGAGATCCCGGAAGATCTGCGAAAGGCGCTTCAGTATACCCTCTCCTCGCCGGGCAAGCGGATTCGCTCGGCTCTGGTCCTCTGGTGCTGCGAGCTGACGGGCGGGAAGTCCACCGCGAATGCACAACTGGCCGCGGCCGCCATCGAGATGGTGCACACCTATTCGCTCGTCCACGACGATCTGCCCGCGATGGACGACGACGACCTCCGCCGGGGCCGACCGACCTGCCACAAGGCGTTCGACGAGGCGACCGCGATCTTGACGGGCGACGGACTTTTGACGCTGGCTTTCGAGATCCTGGCCGACGGCGTGGACGATTCCCTCCTGGCGGTAGGGCTCATTCGCGAGCTGGCCCAGGCGGCGGGTCCCGCCGGCATGATCGCCGGACAGGTGGCCGATCTGAACGCCGAAAACACCGTCGGGACCGTGGAAACGCTGGAGTATATTCACACCAATAAGACCGCCAAGATGTTCCGTTGCGCCGGCCGCATGGGCGCGCTGTGCGGACGGGCGAACGCCGAGCAATTGGAGACGCTCGGCCGGTACGGCCTGAAGATCGGCCTGGGGTTCCAGATCGCCGACGACATCCTCGATGTCTCCGCATCGAGCGAACAACTGGGCAAGACGGCGGGCAAGGACGTCGCTGCCGCCAAGTGCACCTATCCGGCGGTCGTGGGCATCGAGAAGGCCCGGGAACTGGAGCGCACGCTGGCCCAGGAGGCAGTGGCTTTGCTGGAGCCGTTCGGCGCCGGCGCCGACATTCTGCGTCGGCTGGCCGTCGTTTTGCTCGATCGCAACAAGTGACCCATCCCGCCGCACTCCCGTCGAAAGAAAATCGGTCCCCCGCAGAAAATTTCTCCGCAGGGCCGCGTCCGCCGTATCAGTGCTGACAACGCCCTTGCCCTCTCCCCTCTCCCGCCGGCCGCAAAAGCCACGACCGAAAAACATCCATTCTCTATAGTGATATCCGGATTGGTCCGGAAACTCGACGATTTGCCCGGAAAACGACGGTTTCGAGGTCCCGCAAAACGGCTAAGGAAAATGCGCGACAGGGGCCGATACGGACAGTGGATCATTGAGGATAGATGCATGAAGACATGGATCGTCATCACGGAAATCTTTCTTCTAGGATTGTGGGTCGACGACTGGGGACTGGCAGTCGGAGGCGCACTGGCTCGCCTGGGCCGGGCAATCCGCAATGTTGCGACACTCACACCTACACACCTGATAACCACATTTCAGAGTTTATCGGATGAATTGTCGTTGCGACAATGGTACTGTCCGGTTTCGGTTCGACCGCCGCCTCGATAGAAACCCCCAACAAACGATCTAATAGATCGTAACACCAAAGAACACGGTTACAAGCCAACAGGCCATAAGCTAGCCACTTATGGCCTTCTTTATTGCGCACGGGGAATGTCCTGAATGAATCGGGGGGCTCGCGTCAAGGCGGTTGTGCTCAGCCGGAATCAGGAGTTTGCCTATTCGGCGGTTCTTCTCGAACTGGTAGGTAGGAGCGAAGACAACTCCTGATTCTGGAACTGTTTCGCGAGGTGCGTCGCCATGGGGGATTGTACGCGGCCTGCCCTAGAGGAAGCCGTTCACGCGGCTCATGAAGTGCTCGGCCACAATCTGCACGGCCCGTTCGAAGGATTGCCCCGAACCGCAGGGTGGGGATATCCCGAGCCTTACACTCGCGATCTGCTGATCTCCGGCCTGGCGGCCCTGGTCAGCGGCCGGGAAGATCTGATGCAGTCGCTCAGGCGGGTGCTCGAGACTCTGGCTGGCAATCAGAGTCCTCTCGGATTGATCCCTTCCCTGGCTGGCGCCCCGGACAACCGGGGCGCCAGCGACACGACGCCGCTGTTTCTCGTCGTCGTGGCGATGTATCGCAAGGTTGTGGACGAACCCGGATTCCTGGAAGACGCCGCGCAGAGGGCGCTGCGATGGATGGAGTACCGCAGCAGTGAGAACCGAATCCTCGTGGATCAGCAGCCGACCACCGACTGGCGAGATGAGATCTGGGTGCCCGGTTATGGACTGTACGTGAACACGCTCGTCTACAGTTATCTGAAACTCCTCAACGAACGGGACAAAGCCGCCAAACTCTATGATCGAATGCATCGCTTCGCGGCAGTGACCAACCGCGAGTCTCCCGCAGAAGGTCTGCGAGGCCTGCTGCTGTCGGATCGGCCGCACTTCGCCTTCTGGGCCTTCAAGGAATTCGGAAGCGACCGGTTCGATTTGATGGGCAACAGCCTGGCGATTCTCTCTGGGTTGGCGCCGGGCAAACTGGCCGCCGATATGATCGCCTGGGTGGAGACAGAATGCCAGCGTCTCCGCCAGCGAGGGCTCTTGGCCGTGGACTTGCCGCCGTGCCTGTTTCCCTATCTTCAACCCGGCGACCCCGATTACAGCCGGCGAATCGAACGGCTCAATCCGCCCGGCTGTTACGGCAACGGCGGCGTCTGGCCCTTCGTATGCGGTTTCTACATCGCAGCTCTTGTGGCGGCCGGCCGGAAGGATCTTGCCGACCGAAAGCTGGTCGCGCTGACGGATCTTGTGCGTTGTGCGAAAGCCCCGGAGTTGAAGTTCGGCTTCAACGAGTGGCATCAGGCGCAGGACGGGCGACCCAAGGGCAACGATTGGCAAACCTGGTCGGCGGCTCTCTACATCTACGCGGCAGAGTGCGTGCGTCGAGGTCGCACCCCATTCTTCGACGAAGTCAGAGAACGTTGACGCCTGCGGCCCGAGCCTACTGCATCGGGAAGCGACTGCACAGGCTGTGGATCTGCTCCCGGATTTCTTCCCGGAAGGCGGGGTCGAGCCGGTATTCCCTGTCGCTGACGATCTCAACTCGCATCAAAACCCGATCCACCAGTTGCGCGATAATCCGCATCTCGGGGGCTCTCATGCCGTTTCGGGTGACGATGGGCGTCCCGATCCGCATGCCGCTGGTGATTCGGGCGTTCTGGGGGTCGTAAGGCAGGCGGTTCATGTTCACGATGATGCCGCAGTCCTCAAGGCTCTTCTGGGCGGTCAAACCCGTCAAACCCCGATGGAAATTGGCGACGTTGGCCAGGAGCAGGTGGTTTTCGGTGCCGCCGGTCAGGATGTCGTAGCCCCGGCGGACGAACTCCTCGGCCAGAACTTTGGCGTTCTCGACGATTTTGACCTGCCTGTCTTTGTATTCGGTCGAGAGCATCTCTTTGAAGAACACCGCCTTGGCGGCGATGTTGTTCAGGTAAGGAGTGCCCTGGAAGCCGGGGAACGTGGTCTTTTCGATCCGCTCCCACAGCGGGATGGTCTTGTTGCCGACCTGGAACGGCTGGTCGAAGTCGCGGCCCATGAGGATCAGGCCGCCGCGAGGACCGCCGGGTTTGTACGTGCTGGTGGTCGTGAAGTGGGCGCAATCCACGGGGGAGGGGTGTACGCCCGCCGAGATCAGGCCGGAGATGTGCGAGACGTCGGCCATCAGGTACGCGCCGACCTCATCGGCAATGGCGCGGAACCGGGCGAAATCGATGATCCGCGAGTACGCGGTGGTTCCGCAAATGATCAGCTTCGGGCGGAACCGCAGGGCCCGCTCGCGAATGTCTTCGTAGTCCAGCAGGAAGCTGTCCGGACGGACGCGGTAGCTTTCGATCTCGTAGATCCTGCCCGCCAGAGCCACAGGGGCTCCGTGCGAGACGTGCCCGCCCTGGTCCATGGCCAGGCTCAGGATGCGGTCGCCTTTGTCCAGGATCGCCGTCAGGACGATCTGGTTGGCGCTGGTGCCGGAGTGGGGCTGGACGTTGGCGTACTTGGCGCCGAAGGCCTCTTTGGCCCGGCTGATGGCGAGCATTTCGAGGCAATCGACGACTTCGCAGCCGCCGTGGAAGCGAGACCCCACGAAGCCTTCGGTCGTCTTGTTCTGAACGACCGAACCCAGCGCGGCCAGGACGGCCCGGGAGCACTGGTTCTCCGCCGCGATCAGTTGCAGCGTGTTCTGCTGGCGATCGTATTCCTGGGTGACGAGCCGGTACACGTCGGAATCGACGTTCTCCAGGGTGTTCAACAGGCCTCGATGATACTGCTCGCTGCTCAGCATCTTTTGAACCGCCGGTTCAATGACCTCATAGACCGGTTTTTCGACGCGGGAAAGCGTCTCGCCGGTGTGCTTGTCCACCAACATGACTAAACCTTCAAATCCTTTCTCCGGTTGCGGCACACGCTCCTGTCGCGCGGGGTGCGGAAAGGCACAAACTCCATTCCCTTTCCGTATTTCGCGCACTACCCACTGTTATCGGCAGGGACCGCCGCTTAGCTACTGAAAAAACTACGGACAATATCGTTGAATGTGACATAAACCAGCAGAACCAGCACGAGCAGCCAGCCGGCGTAGGCCACGATGCCCTGCGTGCGTTCCGTCAGGGCAGAGCCTTTGATCTTTTCGATGAGCATCAGCACGATCAATCCGCCGTCGAAGGGCGGCAGCGGCAGGAAGTTGACCACCGCGATGGTCGCGCTGATCAAGCCGAGGAAGTACGCGTAGTTCACCAGCGGCTGATCGGCGACGATCCGATAGCTCAGCGTGATGATTCCGACCGGGCCCATGAGATTGTCCGGGCTGATCAATCCGCCGAACAGGCGGCTGAGCGTCACATAGGTCTGCGCGATGAAGCCGAGGGTCCTGCGGTAGCCCATCGCGATCGCGTCGATCGGATTGCGGGCCCGATAGAGCCGATTCAACTGCTTGAAGGGGACGGGCTCGGCCAGCTCCGATCGAATCGTCAACGCGTCCTTGATCTGGGAGGTCGGAACGGTGACTCCTCCCTCGACGGCCCCGGTGATCTGGTATTGCAGGGTGATGGAGGGGCCTTCCCACTGACGAATTTCCGCGATGAGATCGAAGAAGCTCGCCACGGATTTGCCGTTGACGCTGACGATTCTCGCTCCGCGGGGGATGTCCAGCCCGGGATTGCCCTCGGTCGGGATTGCCTTGGCGACCACCGCATGTCCGGCGTCCAGGCCCGGCTGGAAGCCGATGATGACTCGTTCCTCGCCGGGGATTCGTCGGGGTTTGACGGAGACCGAGAGCGTCTGTTCCACCCCGTTGGCGTCGGCCCGCAGCACCTTGAGCGTCAAGAGTTCGCCCTCATGCTGCGTGGTGACCTCGCGCAGCTCTTTGTACGTCGGGTACTCGACATCGGCGGCCGCGACGATGATGTCGCCGGCTTTCAGGCGAGTCGTCTCGTCCTGCTTGTCCTTTGTCGGCGAGGCAAAGCTCTCCTGTCCGTTGACGCCTTTGACCCGAAGACGCGGAACCAGGGAGTAGATGTATCCGAGTTCCGCTTCGGAGGGGACGTCGCCGTTTTCAGCCGCGGCCCAGTCCAGGGGCAGGCTGGTTTGCACAGTCTGAGTCTGATCGCCGGTCTTCCGTTCGGCGGTGATCTCCACGGTTGGAGTCAGGGTCTGAGCGACGATGTTTTCGAGGTCCCAATGCTGGTCCACCTTCCGGCCGGCGACCGCCACGACGCGGTCTCCGGGCAGCAGATGCGTCCGCTCCTGGAGGATGTTGGGCTCGGAAACCCTGGCGATCGTCAGGCTCAACGGGTCCCGGATTCCGAACTCACGGAACGAGCGTCCCAGGTTCTCGGCGACCAGGGTCGTCTCGAACAACGTGCCATCCGCGCGACGGACGACGGCCGGGACCTTCTCGTCGGTGTTCGAGAGGGCCGCCGCGATCATCGTGCTGCTAAAATCCAGATCTTTGGTCATGCCGTCGATTTCGAGGAACTCATCGCCGGGCTGCAAACCCGCCTTGGCGGCCGGGGAGTGAGGGATCACGCCGCCGACCACGGCCGGCGTCAGGTTGATGCCCACCAGGAAGACCACCATGAAGATGATGCCGGCGCTGATGACGTTGAAGGTTACTCCGGCGGCAATGACCGCCATCCGGATCGACATCGGCTTTCTGGCGAAGGAGCGAGGATCATCGTTCTGCTTGACCGGGCCGGTGTCCTCCTGGCCCAGCAGCTTGACGTAGCCTCC
>CALMMH010000647.1 GCA_937868145.1 uncultured Phycisphaerales bacterium | reverse complement strand
TTCCTCCGCGAACACCCTGACGCGGTCATGACGCTCGCGTCCGAGATCGGCGCGTCGAGGGTCGTTCACTTCCCGGCGGATCGCTCGCTCGGCACGCTCTACACGCGAGAATGGGACTTCCCGACGGACAGCTACACGACGTCGCTGTACTGGCGGAAGCTGGGCGAAGCCAGAGGCAACGTGACCGTTCCCGCCGGCAAAGCCCTCAAGCTCGACGTGGACAACGACGCGTGGCAGGCCGGCTCGCCGTTCGACACGTTGCAGCCGGACGACGTTCAAATGATCGACCTGAGCAGATGCAAGAACGCGAACGATTCCATCCTGGCGGATGTCGCGAAGTTGCACAACCTGAAGGCACTGGATCTGACCGGCACGAGGATGGCTGTCGAAGGGCTAAGCCCTCTCAAGAACGTCAAGAACCTGAAGTGGCTTTCGCTGGCCAACGCTGAACTTAACGATGAAGGGGCGTCCGACCTGGCCGAAATCGAATCGCTTGAGTATCTCAGCCTGTGGGGTACGAGAATGGAAGATGAGTGGTTGGCCGGCGTCGGCAGGATCAAGGGGCTCAGGACGCTGCCCCTGGATGGCACGTGGGTAACGGACAAGGGCCTGGCCCACATCAAAGATCTGACCTCACTACAGGATCTTGGCTTGTCATTGACCAACATCACGGATGAAGGGCTCGCGAGCCTCGCCGGGCTGACCAAGTTGAGAAGGCTCAGTCTGGAGGGAGGAGAGATCACCGATCGAGGGCTGGTCCACCTGGCCCGGATGCAGGACCTCAAGGAACTCTACCTCTGGTGCTACGGCGTCAAAGGCGAAGGACTGACCTCCCTGGGAGACCTGAAGTCTCTGCAGTCCCTGGCATTGTATGGCGATGTTTCCGACGAACACCTGACCCACTTGAGCGGGCTGGATCAGCTCAAGTGGTTGTTCTGCGTGGATGATGCGATCACAGAAAGGGGCCTCCGGTCGTTGGCGGAACTGAAATCCCTGGAGACGTTGTACACGGGCGAACAAACGATCACGGATACAGCGGCGGCAATATTCCTGACGTTTCCCGCCCTCAGAAACTTGTCCATTCAAAATGCCCCCATGACAGACGAAGGGCTGCTCCAGTTGACAAAGTCGGCATCCCTGACAAGACTCGATCTATGGCAGGTGAATATCACGAGCAAGGGCTTGGCCACACTCAAGGAATTCCCCTCCCTCAAAGAGCTGAGTCTGGACCATGTGCTTGTCGGCGAAGGAGAGTTCTCCGCCTTCGGCGATCTGCGTGGCCTGGAGACACTGGAGATCGGACATCACCTCGACGTCAGCAAGATCGAGTTCGGTGACCAGGACATGGCGTGTCTGGCCAACCTGAAGAATCTCAAGAAGCTCACGATCGTGTCCAACCATATCACCGATGCGAGCCTGCGGCATCTGTCGGGCCTGACCTCGCTCGAATGGCTGAGACTGTCCGGCGAAGGCATCACCGACGCGGGACTGACGCACTTGGAGGGGCTTTCCTTCCTGACGACCCTTTCTCTGACCGGAACCCGAGTAACTCGCGAAGGCGTGGAACGCCTCCAGAAGTCGCTGCCCGGTGTGGAATGCGTGTTCTGACCCGACTGTCGGCAGCCATTTCTTGCATCCGAGGACGATGTCCGATACTCTGGTTGTCGAAGGCTGTGCGTCCCAGGGCCCTGCCATGATTGAGGAGCAAGAAATGAGTCGCTGCCGTTCGACAGAGATCACGCGTCGAGGATTCCTCAAGACAACCGCCGGCATTCCGCTCCTACTGCACAGCGTCGGATCCGCCGCCGACGCGGGAACGAAGCCGAACATCCTCTACCTGATGACGGATCAGCATCGCGGCGATTGCCTCGGCTGCGCGGGCAACAAGCTCATCCGGACGCCGAACCTGGATTCGATCGCCGCCGATGGCGTGCGGTTCTCGAACGCATACACCTCGACGCCGAGTTGCACGCCGGCCCGCAGCGGGATTCTGACGGGCCTTTCTCCCTGGCATCACGGCATGCTCGGCTACGGTCGCGTCGCGGGACAATACCCATTCGAGTTGCCCCAGGCGATGCGGAACGCCGGCTACTACCTGTTCGGCATCGGCAAAATGCATTGGTACCCGCAGAAGAAGCTCCGCGGCTATCACGGCCTGCTCGTGGACGAGTCGGGACGCGCCGAGACGCCGGACTTCGTCAGCGACTATCGAATCTGGTTCAGGCAGCAGGCCCCCGACCTCGATCCCGACGCAACCGGCATCGGCTGGAACGACTATCTCGCCAAGGCGTATGCCCTGCCCGAGCGGCTTCATCCCACGACCTGGACCGGCGGTCGAGCGGTCGAGTTCATCGAGGGCTACAACCGATCGGAACCGTTCATGCTGAAGGTCTCGTTCGCCCGGCCGCACAGTCCCTACGATCCGCCGCAGCGATTCTTGGACCTGTACAAGACCGAGGACATGCCCGCCCCTCGCGTGGGCGACTGGGGGAATCGCTACGCCACGCATGACGATCCGCCCAACCCGAGCCTCTGGCACGGCGATCTCGGCGTTCGTCAAGCCCAGGAATCACGCCGGGCCTACTACGCCTCGATCACGTTCATCGACGAGCAGATCGGGCGCATCCTCGCGGCCTTGAAGAAGCGAGGTCTCTACGACAACACGCTGATCGTCTTCTTCGCCGACCACGGCGACATGCTGGGCGACCACAATCTCTGGCGAAAGACCTACGCCTATGAGGGCTCGGCGAAGATCCCCATGATCCTGCGATGGCCCGCCGGGATGGGCATGGACGACCGACGAGGCGGGAAGCGGACGCAGCCCGTCGAACTGCGAGACATCCTACCGACCTTCCTCGACGCGGCCGGGGCGACGATTCCCAAGAACCTGGACGGAAGGAGCCTGCTCGATCCGGTCCGAGGACGAGCGGACGACTGGCGTCCTTTCATCGATATCGAGCATTCGATGTGCTACAGCAACGAGCACTGGACGGCCCTGACCGACGGCAGGCGGAAGTACATTTACTATGCCTTCGATGGGAGGGAGCAGCTCTTCGACCTGGAGAACGACCCCGGCGAATGCCGCGATCTGGCGGGCGAATCCGCCTCGCAGGACACGCTCAATCAATGGCGGCAGCGCATGGTCGACCATCTGTCGGAACGCGGTCCCGAATTCGTCGAGAACGGCAAACTGGCGATCCGCAAGAAACGATGTCTCTACTCGCCCCACTATCCGAACAACGCCGGTTGACTCGGAAAGGAATTCGCATGATGGCCGATCGTCGCGATCCACGAATGACACACCCCAGCCGACGGGACTTTCTTCGCACAGCCTGCCGCGGCACGGCGGCGTTTGCCCTGCTCGGAGCCGGCGGCCGTTTCGCACACGCGGCCGACACCCGTCAGACAGCCAGGCGGAACATCGTCTTCATTCTGAGCGACGATCACCGCTATGGCTTCTACGACCTCCAGACCGATCCGCACGAACGGCACAACCTGATCGACGTTCCATCGTATCAGGACCAGATCGCGACGATGAAAGAGCAGCTCTTCGACGAACTCGAAGCCGGCGGCGGACTGGACATGCGAGTGCAGCGTCCCCTGGGCGAGCGTCTGGACCAGCGAAAGAACAGACACTGACACGGGACAAGAAAGCAGCCGCAACCCTCAAAATTTTTGTAAAAAAAGGGGTTGCAGAGGTTTGGGGCGGCGTATATACTTTCCGTATTGTCGCGGGCGTAGCTCAGTGGTAGAGCACCACGTTGCCAACGTGGGTGTCGTGAGTTCAAGCCTCATCGCCCGCTCTAGGGAGTTTTTTTCTCCCAAGGATGGGAAAAAGCCGGACGTGTTTTTTGCGTCACGGCGTCCTATAGTATCGGCGAGGTACCGGCTAGGTGGTAGTCTTGGCGTTGGTCGTCGATACGTTGAAGCTCCGTTGCACTCGCTTCGGAGTCGGAAACGTTCGCCCGGCCAAGGGGATTTGATTCCTCTGTGGCCTTTTTTCGTTTTAACAGTGAGCTGCTGCAAAACCTAATGTCCATTTCGTAGCGGCTGTTATCAACAGGGGACACATCCACAGCTTTTTGGGAGCGCCTCAATGGCGGAAGAGAAACAGGAAACAACAGCCTCTGAGCAGGAGGAAGGTACGCAGAACACCCAGGAATCCAGAACCGCCAAGAACACCGTCGCGGTCGAGGAAGTCGGGCCCTGCAAGAAAAAAGTGTCGGTCGAGATCCCCGAGGAAACCATCAAGGAGATGGCCGACGAGCAATACCGGGAGCTGCGCCGCGAGGCCGTGCTGCCGGGCTTCCGCAAAGGCCGGGCCCCCCGCCGTCTGCTCGAGAAGCGATTCGGCAAAGAGACCAAGGACAGCGTCAAGCTCAAGCTGTTGGCCGAGGCCAGCGAGGCCGCGATGAAGTCCCAGAAACTGGACGTTCTGACCGACCCCGAGATCGATTACGAGCACATCGAGCTGCCGGAAACCGGCCCGATGAAGTTCTCCTTCGAGATCGAGGTCCGGCCGGAATTCGAGTTGCCGGCGCTGGAGGGCATCTCCGTGACGAAGCCCAAGGTCGAGGTGACCGAAGGCCAAATCGATCGCGAGATCGAGCAGCTCCAACGGTGGTCCGGCGTCTGGACCCCGCGGGAAGACGGCGTCGTCCAAGCCGACGACCAGGTGGTCGCCGACGTACGGCTGCGAGTCGACCTGACGGACGAGGAAAAGGCCCGCCAGACCGCCATCGCCGAAGGCAAGCCCCAGGAACCGGGAACGACTCCCCTTCCCGAGGCCGAGACCAAGCTGGACAACTCCGAGGTCTTCGTCCGGCCCAACGGCTTCGTTGGCCCGATCCCGGTGGAAAAGCTCGACGAGCTGCTCGTCGGCGCCAAGGCCGGCGAGAAGAAGACCACAACCGTCGAGGTTCCTCAGACGTTCTTCCGCGAGGAGTACCAGGGCCGCAAGGTCGAGGTCGAGATCGACATCAAGGACATCAAGTTCCTCAAGCTCGCCGAGGTCGATGAGCACTTCCTGCAGCGTTTCAACGTCGAAACCGTGGACGAGCTGCGGGACCGGATCCGCGAGAACCTGCAGGCCCGCGTGGAGAACCAGGTCCGCACCGAAATGAGCGACCAGATCTACCGGCACCTGCTGGACAGCACGAAGTTCGACCTGCCGACGGACATTGTGGCCCGCCAGGCCGGCAACATTCTGCAACGGCAGTACATCAACCTGCTCTCCCGCGGCCTGAGCCGCCAGCAGGTCGACGAGCAAATGGAGCAGCTCCGGGCCGGCAGCGAAGAGCAGGCCAAAGAGCAGCTTCGCACCTTCTTCATCATGGACAAGGTGGCCGAGAAGCTCGAGATCGAGGTGACCGAGGAAGAAATCAACGGACACATCGCCCAAGTCGCCATCCAGCGCGGCCAGCGGCCCGAGAAGCTCAAGGAGCAGATGGAACGCGACGGCTCGCTCTCGCAGTTCCGCCTGGACGTCCGCCAGAGCAAGTGCATCAGCAAGCTGCTCGAATCGGCGACCATTTCCGAGCGTGCGTCCGATGAAAAGCCGGAAAAAGCGGAGAAGCCCAAGAAATCGAAGAAGAAGACCGCAGCCTCGTCCGATGAAGGAAAGACCGAGGCCCAAAGTCAGTAAAGGATGATTCGATGTCTCCAATGGACTACTTGAAACATATGGGACGAACCGAGACCTACGATCAGAACGCTCAGTATCAGCGATTTCGCCAGATGAGTCTGGACGACATGCTGCTGGAGAATCGGATCGTCTTCTTGATCGGCGATATCAACTATGCCCGGGCGGCGGAAGTCATCATGAAGCTGCTGTACCTGGACAACATGAAGAAGGGCCGGGAGATCAGCCTGTACATCAACTCCCCCGGCGGCACGGTAGACGACACGATGGCGATCTACGACACGATGCGGTTCGTGGGCTCGCCGATCGCGACGTACTGCATCGGCCGGGCCCAGTCCGGCGGCGCGGTCGTGCTGGCCGCAGGCACCAAGGGCAGCCGGTACGCCCTGCCCCACGCCAAGATCATGCTCCACCAGCCCTGGGGCGGCGTCACCGGCCAGGCCTCCGACATCAAGATCCAGGCCGAGGAGATCCTTCGCGCCAAGCAGACGCTCAACCGCATCCTGGCCAAGCACACCGGTCAGCCGCTGGAGAAAATCCAGGTTGAGACCGAGCGGGACAACTACATGAGCGCCGAGGACGCCAAGGCTTACGGCCTGATCGACGAAGTCCTCGCCGAGGACGAAGTGGCGGAAGCCGCCAAATCCAAGGCTGCGACGTCGCAGGTCAAGGAGAAGACCGAAGAGGGCAAGGGCTCGTAAGCCTTCGGGCTGCACGCCGTGCCGTGGGCTTTTCGCCTGCGATGCGAGGACGTTCGCGTCCTCGACACGGGTCCAAACCGAACTTCATGGCAAGGAATTGGAAAACATGGAAAACAATGAATCCCTGGTGCCCATCGTAATCGAGAAGACCGGTCGAGGCGAACGGGCATATGACATCTACTCCCGGCTGTTGAAGGACCGCATCATCTTCCTGGGCGGCGGAGTCAACGATGCCGTGGCCAATCTGATCGTCGCCCAGATGCTGTTCCTGAGCAACGAGGACAGCAAAAGCGACATCCACTTTTACATCAACTCGCCGGGCGGCGTGATCACCGCCGGCATGGCGATCTACGACACCATGCAGTTCGTGCGGTGCGACGTCGCCACCTATTGCATCGGTCAGGCGGCCAGCATGGGCGCCGTCTTGTTGGCTGCCGGAGCCCCGAAGAAACGGTTCCTGCTGCCCAACAGCCGAGTCCTGGTGCACCAGCCCCACGTGATGGGCGTGCTCGAAGGCCCCGCCACGGACCTCGACATCGAGGCTCGCGAGATCTTGCGGACCCGCGCGCAACTCAACAAGATCCTCGCCCATCACACGGGCCAGGATGTCGCCAAGATCGAGAAGGACAGCGATCGAAACTTGTGGCTGGACGCCGAGGAATCGGTCAACTACGGACTCGCGGACCAGATCCTGCAGCGGGCGCCCGAGATCGTCAAAGGCGGCGAAAAAGACTGACGGCGGACATCCGTCAACCGTCGGAAAAAAAGGAATACAGGCCGGGGCAAAAACGATGGAGCGATGGAGCGTGGAGACCAGGAAGGCGGGAAGAAAAGAAGGCAAGAGAAACAGAACCAGTCACTGGCGCAAGTTCCTGCTTTCGCATCTTCTCGTGTTCCTGTCCGCCACGCTCCCGCTCCTCCTGGCCGGCTGCGGCATCGGCGCCGAGCGCAAAACCCCTGAGGAACTGAAGGCCGAGAAGCTCCAGCAGGAGAAGGCGGCCCTGACGGGCAACGTCGAGCAATACCAGGTCGAGATCAAACAGCTCCAGGCCCAGATCCAGGCGCTGTCGATCCTGCCGAAGGACCAGCAGGCCAACCCCTACGAGTTGATGGCCGTCCGGATCGCCAAGATCTCGAACTTCTTCGACAAGGACAGCGACGGCGTGCAGGAAAAGCTGGTCGTCTATGTCCAGCCGATCGACGCTGAGGGCGACGTCGTCAAGGCCGCCGGAACCGTCAGCGTCCAGCTCTGGAACCTGAACAACCCGAACGGCGAAGCGTTGCTGGGCCAGTGGAAAGTCGAGCCCGCCGAGTTGCGGAAGCTCTGGTTCAATTCGCTCACGACCGGCTATCGGCTCACCTTCGATCGGCCCGAAGCGGTCAAGGTGTTCTCCGAGCCGCTCACCATCAAGGTCACATTCACCGACTACCTCACCGGCGAAAGCTTCCGAGCCCAGCAGGTCATCACGTCGAAACTCGATTGAGAATCGCGACACGACGTCATTTGCCCTGACGCCGTCCCACAAGGGCCGCGAAGCGGCCGGCGGCGTTGCCTTCCTTCCGGTGGCTGGGGAACAGGTCGTTGCGACAGAGCGTGCAAACACCAGCGATGTGAATCGAATCGCGGGCCAGACCGACTCGCACCAGGGCGTCGGTGTTGGCCTGCCAGAGATCGAAATGATATTTCCCGGGGGTTTGACCACTCTCT
>CALMMH010000646.1 GCA_937868145.1 uncultured Phycisphaerales bacterium | reverse complement strand
TGCAGCTACCGCTTTCCATGTATGATTTACTATTTACGATTTACTATTTGTGTCGAGCGCACAGACAACGCTCTCGTCGGCAATTCCATTCCGGTCAAACCGCAAATAGTAAATGGTCGATTTTAAATTGTAAATTCCTTCGGGTTTTCCAGCGTCTTCTTCACCAGATCCAGGAACTGGGCCGCGTAGGCGCCGTTGGCGACCTTGTGGTCGACCGACAGCGTCATGTTCATCAGTTTGCGGACCAGGATGTTGCCGTTGTCCGGAACGCACGTGTCGGCAATCCGGCCGACGCCCAGGATGCTGCACTGGCCGGGGACGACGATCGGGATGAACGACTCGATTCCGAAGCCGCCCAGGTTGGTCACGGTGATGCAGCCGCCTTCGAGGTCGGACATGTCGAGCTTGTCGGCGCGGGCCCGCTCGATCAACGCCTGGCTGTTGAGGGCGACCTGGCGGACGTCCTTCTTGTTCACGTCCTTGACCAGCGGAGCGACCAGACCGTCCGGGACGGAGATCGCCAACCCGATATGGATCGCGTCGGCCAGCTTGATCGCGTTGCCGACGAGTTGGCCGGTCATGATCGGGAACTTCTCCAGGCCGGTGGCGACCGCCTTCATGATGAAGTCGTTGAACGCGACCTTGACGGTCCCCGTTTCGTTCATCTTGGCTCGGGCCGCGACGAGGTCCGTCATATCCACGCAGATGGTCAGATAGAAGCAGGGGATTTCCTGCTTGGACTTGAGCATGCGTTCGCCGGTGATCCGCTGGAGGCGGTTGACCGGGACGACGCTTCCGAGTTTGGCCTCGGCCGCCGAAGCGACTGTGGCCGGTTTCGCAGCCGCGACTGGCTGAGCCGCGGCGGGCCTGGCGGACTTGGCGTCTGCGGCGGCCTTGATGTCGGCTTCCGTGATCTTGCCGGCGGGGCCTGTGCCTTTGACGGCCGCCAGATCGACGCCGAGGTCCTCGGCCATCTTCTTGGCTCGCGGAGAGACCATGATCTTGCCGGCGGGCTTGCTCGGCTGGGGCTCGGCCACCGGGGCCGGAGCCGACGTCTGCACCTGGCCGGCGGGAGTGGTAACGGCCGGCGCCGGGCTCGCAGCGCCCGTGGCGCTCGCTGCGACCTGCTCATCCTTTTCGCCGATCAGCATTAGCGTTGCCCCGACGGGCAGCGTCTGATTCAACTGGGCCAGGATGACTTTCACGAAGCCGTTGGCCGGAGACTCCATCTCCAGCGTGGCCTTATCCGTTTCGATCTCGAAGAGCACGTCGCCCTTCTTCACTTGGTCGCCGACTTTGACGAGGCAGTTGACGACGGTGCCTTCTTCCATGGTCTGCCCGAGCTTCGGCAGGTTGACTTCTTTCGCCATCTACTTATCCTTTCGAAGTTTGATTTCTGAAGTTTGATTTTTGATTTCAGAGGGGAACCCTCAATCAGCAATCAACCATCACAAATCAACAATCTCCAATCATTGTCCTACCGACTGCTTCACTGCCTCGACGATCTGAGCGATGCCCGGAATGCTGGCTTCCTCCAGCGGTTCGCTCATCGGCGGGGGCACGTCCCGAGCCGCCAGGTTGATCGGACGGGCGCCGAGATAGTCGAATCCGCGGGTGCCGTCGCCGAAGTCGTACTCCATGTACTGGCCCGCGATCTCGCGGCCCGCGCCGCACCATCCGAAGCCTTCGCTCAGCGTGATCAGCCGGCCGGTCTTGCGGACGGACTCGGCCACGGTCTTCATGTCCAGCGGCTTGAGCGTGCGCAGGTCGATGACCTCGACGTCGATGCCGTGCTTGTCGGCCAGGACCTTCGCGGCCTCGAGGGCCCGCATCGCCATGCGGCTGTAGCTGACGATCGTCGCGTCGTTGCCGGGGCGTTTGATGTCGGCCACGCCCAGCGGAATGATGTAGTCGCCCGTGGGGACCGGGCCGACCTGGCCGTAGGTGGCCTTGTGCTCGATAAAGACCACGGGGTTTTCGCTGCGGATCGCAGCCTTGAGCAGACCCTTGGCGTCGTAGGGCGTCGAGGGCATGACCACGTACAGGCCCGGCGTGTGCATCAGCCAGGCTTCGAGGGATTCGGAGTGATGGGCTGCGATGCAGCGACCCACGCCGCCTTCGGTGCGAAGGACCATCGGGACCTTGGCTTTGCCGCCGAACATGTATCGATTGTACGCGCCGACGTGCACGAGTTGGTCCATCGCGATGGTCAGGAAGTCGACGTACATGATCTCGGCGACCGGCCGCATGCCGCGAAGAGCGGCGCCGATGGCCGCGCCGGTGATGGCGGCTTCGGAGATGGCGGTGTCGATGACTCGGTCCTTGCCGAACTCTTCGAGCAGGCCTCGCGTGGCCTGATAGGCTCCGCCGTAGAGGCCGACGTCCTCGCCGAAGACGAAGACTCGCTTGTCGCGCCGCATCTCCTCGGCCTGAGCCGTAGCGACCGCAGCGGCGATGTTCACGACGTCCATTCCGAACTGGGACTTGATCTGGGTCTTGGCGATTTCGGACGCCTCTTTCTTGGTCTTGGCGCCGCAGGTGGCGATGATCTTCTCGAACGCAGCGGTGGCCTCGCGGACCTTGGCGGCCGTATTCAGCTCGCTGGCGATAAACGAGGCCGGATAGGTCTCGTCGACGTACACATCCTCGTCGACGTCGGCTCCGTTCGGCAGCGGGCTGTTCGTTGCGAACTGGGTCGCGTCCTCGATGGTCGCAAACGCCTTGTCCTTGATTCCGTCCAGCTCCTGCTCGGTGCAGAGGCCGTCGCCGGCGAGCCTGCCCCGCAGAACGGTGATGGGATCTCTCTCGTGCCAGGCCTTCTCCTCGGCCTTCGTGCGATAGGCCCGCGGGTCGCTGCGGCTGTGGCCGTACCAGCGGTAGGTCTTGCATTCGACCATGGTCATTCCATTCTGCTTGCGGGCCCGCTCGATGGCCTTGCGAAGCGCGAGGAAGACCGCGACGATGTCCTGGCCGTCGACGATCATGCCCGGCACGTCGTAGGCGACGGATCGCACCGCGATGTCTTCAATGCTGCTGGCGCACGCCGTGCCTTCAACTTCGCTTCCGGAGAAGGGGACGCTCATTCCGTACAGGTTGTTCTCGATGATGGCCACCAACGGCACCTTCAGCGTCGCGGCCATGTTCATGGACTCATGGAAGGTGCCGGTGTTGGTGGAGCCGTCGCCGAAGAAGGACAGGACCACTTTGCCGGTGCCTTTGCACTTCTCGGCCAGCGCGGCCCCGACGGCCGGGGGCTGGTTGCCGCCGACGATGCCGGTGGAGCCCAGGTTGTTCTGATGCTCGACCTCCGCGATGTGCATCGAGCCGCCGCGGCCTTTGCAGTAGCCGGTCTCCTTGCCCATCAGCTCGGCCATCATCGCGTTCCAGTGATTCTGCCGGTCCTGTTCGCTATCGGCATACTTGTTGCCGATGGCCCCGCAGTGGCCGTGGCCCCGGTGGGTCGAGCCGATGACGTCGCCCCGCTCCATGGCTGCGATGGCGCCGGTGGCCACCGCTTCCTGGCCTGCGTAGAGGTGGGACGCGCCCTTGATGATGTTCAGCCCGAGCAGATCGTAGACCTTCTCCTCGAAGAAGCGGATCTCATAGATGGTCCGCAGCCAGTCTTTGGCCTGGTCTAGCGTGATCGTGCCGGTCCGGATGAGTTCCTTGACGGTTGGAAGGGTTTGTTTGCGGGTATCTTCGATGGAGACACTCATGTCACCGACTCCTGAAAAGGACACTTAGCGACCCCCCGGGCGAACCACCGCCGGACAATCTCGGAGGGGAGCGCTGAAAGAGCGGTAATATACCAGATCCCAGGGTCTTCCACAAGCGCAAGCCGCCATTTCGCGTTTTTTCGTCCCGGGCTTGCCCCCGCTCCGCAATTGAGGTAACATGCAGAAACATCGGGACTTACGCGTGAAAACGTCCTCCCCGGATCGGAGGTCCGACGAGGTTTCCTCCTCCGACGGAAGATTGGCGTCACGTGCGGGCCGGCCTGTGTCAGTGTTGATTATCGGACGACGGTGACGAACAGAAAGGATGAATATGGGCGTCTTGTGGGAAGTCGTGCAAACCGGTCTGATGTATGGTCAGAAACAGAAGTCCGACTCGTTGGAGGATCGAGTCCGGGCTCTGGAGGACCAGCTCCAACTGACGCAGAACACGCTGCGGTCGCTGGTCAAGAAGCTCGAGCAGCTCCACGGCATGGACATCGACCAGGACGGCCGGGTGGGGTGAGTACGAAGGATCTTGATATGAACGAATCGTATTTCGAAGTGACGTTTCGACGCGGACGGCCGTTAGCCGCCTACTACTATCTGCCTCGCAGTCCGACGAGTTCTGCGGGAGCTCGGGCTGCCCTCGTTGAAACGCGCCGACCTGGCTCCGCTCCGAGCGGCATAGGGTGGCGAGCGTCTGATGCACGCGCCTTGGGCAGTTGGCAGGGTTCTGTGCTTGGCTTGCAGGCCGGGTGGTCTGCCATCGATCTTGACAATCCCCTTGTCTTGTTGTATCTTCTATGTAGATACATCAATGTAGATTCGTCAGGAGGCAACGATATGACATCGCGGGTTCAAAAATGGGGAAACAGTCTGGCGCTGCGGATTCCCAAGCCGCTGGCCGCAGAGGTGGGGCTCCAGGACAATTCACCTGTCGAGTTGTCGTTGTGCGAAGGCAAATTGGTCATCAGTCCTGTCGCCAAAACGGATGTGAATCTCGACGATCTTCTGGCCAAGATCACGAAGAAGAACCTCCACGGCGAGGTGGACACGGGGCCTGCGAGAGGAACAGAGGCATGGTGAAGCGGGCGGCGTACATTCCGAAACGCGGCGATGTGGTTTGGATCAGTCTGAATCCGCAGGCCGGTCATGAGCAGGCGGGGCGGCGGCCGGCCGTCGTCGTGTCTCCCGGCGCGTACAACGGCAAAGTGGGATTGGCCCTGCTGTGTCCGATCACCAGCCAGGTCAAAGGCTATCCGTTTGAGGTGCCGATCCCCGAAGGATCGGGTGTGAGCGGTGCCATCCTTGCGGACCAAGTCAAGAGTCTCGACTGGCGTGCGAGAGAGGCGGAGTTTGTGTGCTCTCTGCCCGTCGGGACCATGCAGAGCGTGTTGCAGAGGATTGCCGTACTGGTATCCTAGGTCGTTGACATCAGAAGGAGAGGCGCACATGCCAAAGACATCCATTCGTGGGTCGACTCGTCTTATCCTGTTCTGCGCGTTGTGGGCGACGCTGCTGTTGGCGTCTGCAGCCCCGGCGGGCGAATCGGGACGGCTGCGGGTTTCGGACAACAAGCGGTTCCTGGTCCACGAGAACGGCGCGCCGTTCTTCTACCTGGGCGACACTGCGTGGGAGCTGTTCCACCGGCTCAATCGCGAGGAGGCGGACAAGTATCTCGAAAATCGGGCGGCCAAGGAATTCACAGTGATCCAGGCGGTGGCCATCGCGGAGGTGGACGGCCACAATGCCGCGAATTCATATGGCTATCTGCCATTGGTCAATCTGGACCCCGCCCGGCCCGCTGTGCAGGAGGGGCCCGCCAATGACTACTGGGACCACGTCGATTACATCGTGGACAAGGCCAACTCGCTGGGCCTGTACATCGGTTTTTTGCCGACCTGGGGCCGGTACTGGCACGACGCAGTGAAGGACGGCAAGCCGCTGTTCACGCCGGAAAATGCGGAGGTATATGGTGAGTGGCTGGGCCGGCGGTACAAGGACAAGCAATTGATCTGGATCCTCGGCGGCGACCGGCCGGTCGAGAACGACATGCAGCGGGCAATCCTCGTCGCGATGGCTCGCGGCCTGGAGCGTGGCGACGGCGGGTCGCACCTGATGACCTTCCATCCGCCGGGCGGCAATGGCTCGTCCACGTGGTTCCACAACGACGAGTGGCTCGATTTCAACATGCGTCAGAACGGTCACGTGGCCGAGTACATCGGGCGGTACGACAAAACTCGCGAGGACTACGACCGCACGCCGGTCAAGCCGGTGCTCGACGGCGAGCCGATCTATGAGGACCACCCGGTCTCGTTCGACGCCAAGAAGCTTGGGCACTCCATCTCGTCCGACGTTCGTCGCCCGCTGTATTGGGACCTCTTCGGCGGCGCCTGCGGCCACACGTACGGCCATCACTCGGTATGGCAGATGTGGGCTCCCGATCGCGGGCCGATCAACAATCCGCTGATGCCGTGGTTCGAGGCGATCGACCAGCCCGGCGCCGGACAGATGCAATACGGCCGCCGGCTCATGGAGTCGCGTCCCTTCCTGACGCGCGTTCCGGACGATTCGATCATCGTCACCGACCGCGTGCCGACCAGCGTGCCGGGGGCGGGGCGGTACCGCTTCGTCGGCACCCGCGACGCCGAGGGCTCCTACGCGATGGTCTACGCGCCGATTGGTCGGGCGTTCAAGGTGCGCATGGACGCGATCAAGGGGCCGAAGGTCAAAGCGTGGTGGTATAATCCCCGCAACGGCCAGGCGACCGCCATCGGCGAATTCGCCAACACGGGCGAGCGGGAGTTCCTCCCGCCGGACAAGGGCGAGATGATTGACTGGGTCCTCGTCCTCGACGACGCATCGGAACACTTCCCGGCGCCCGGCGCTCGCTGAGCAAGGATTGCCGATCAGGAGGACGACGAATGCGACGGTTTATGCTGCCGGCGTTGGTTCTGCTTGTCCCATTTGTGCAAGTGCGGGCCCAAGACGCGGCCGTCCTGGGCATCGACGGGACTCGCTTCACGCTGAACGGGAAGCCGACCTTTTTGCTCGGCATCAGCTATTACGGCGGCTTGGGAGCGAGCGAGGACTTCATCCGCCGCGATCTCGACGACGTGCAGCGATACGGGTTCAATTGGCTGCGGGTCTGGGCCACGTGGAATGCGTTCGACAACGACGTCTCGGCCGTCGATGCGCAGGGCCGGCCGCGAGAACCGTTCCTGGGCAGGCTCGAATGGCTCGTGGCCGAGTGCGACCGACGAGGGCTCGTCGTGGACGTGACGCTCACGCGCAACAAGAGCGGATTATTGCCGGACAGCGAGGCGCACCTTCTCGCGGTGGAGACTCTGATCGCGGCTCTGAAGCCGTATCGTAACTGGTATCTCGACCTCGCCAACGAACGCGACGTGCGGGACGACCGCTATGTCAGCGCCGAGGAGCTGAGGCAATTGAGAGATCGCGTGCGGCAACTCGATTCGCAGCGTCTGGTGACCGCGTCGTTCGGCGGGCACGACCTCAGCGCCGAAGACGTGCGGGAATCGCTGCAGACCATCGGGCTCGATTTCCTCAGTCCGCATCGGCCTCGCGCGGCCGAGTCGCCCGACCAGACGGAAGCCGAGACCCGCAGATGCCTGAACCTGATGACGGAAACCGCCCGCGTGGTCCCCGTTCACTATCAGGAGCCGTTTCGACGCGGCTATCAACAGTGGGAGCCGACCGCCGTGGACTTCCTCGCGGATTTGCGCGGCGCCGTGGCGGGCGGCGCCGCGGGCTGGTGCTTCCACAATGGAACGCAGCGGAACGCGCCGGATCAGCAGCCTCGTCGCTCGTTCGATCTCCGCATCGCGAGGCTGTTCGACCAACTGGACGACGAGGAACGGGAGGTCGTCGCCAACGCTTTGGCGAACGTGCCCCCCTCGAAAGGTCAGGAGACTGTGAAATGAATGCGATCACCCGCCGGCGATTTCTGAGGCTGACCGCTGTTGGCGCTGCGGGAATGGTGTCCTTTGATTCGGTCCGCGCATCCGGGACCGCCGCCGTCGGCGTCGGCGAGTTTCTCAACTCGCTCGGCGCGTGCTCGGCAATCTCCCGGCGGGGCGAGAATCTGGCGAGCACGATCGACGCCGTGACGCATCTCGGGCTCCGCTGGTTGCGGGTGGGCTACGAAAGCGACATCCCCATCGACGATCTGATCGAGCTGCACGATCGCACCGGCGTTCGCTTGAGCTACGGCCTGATGAGCGGCGGCACGGACATCGCCCGACTCCTGGCCGGGGCCAGGCGACTCGCTTCGGCCTGCGCATTGCTGGCCCTGGAGGGCAACAACGAACCGAACAACTGGGGCGTCACCTACCAGGGCGAAGCCGGGGGCAGGGATCGATCGTGGCTGCCTGTGGCGAAGCTCCAGCGGGATCTGTACGCCGCCGTCAAGAACGATCCCGTCCTGGCGAAATGCCCCGTCTGGAGCATCAGCGAGAGCGGCGCCGAGATGGACAACGTCGGACTGCAATTTCTGACCATCCCCGAAGGCGCCGACTGCCTGATGCCCGACGGCACTCGATACGCCGACTTCGCAAACTGTCACAACTACATGACTCATCCCGGCTGGCCGGGTCTGCACGACAACCAGACTTGGATCGCGGCCGACCCCACCTCCGTCTGCAGGGTGGACGGGCTCTACGGCAACTACGGCCGGACCTGGCGACGCCGTTATCCGGGGTACTCCGAGGCCGATCTCGCGATGCTGCCGAAGGTCACGACGGAGACCGGCGTCACGCTGGACGGGCCTGTCACCGAGCAGGTCCAGGCCTCGCTCTACCTGAGCGCGTACCTGGCCCAGTTCAAGCGGGGCTGGAGCCACACCTGCATCTACCTGCTGAGAGACCGCACGGACGAGAGCGGCAATCAGACCTTCGGCTTCTATCGTCCCGACGACAGCCCGCGTCCGGCCGCGACGTGTCTGCACAATCTGACGACGATTCTGGCCGATCGCGGTTCGACGTCGCCGGGCGGGATTCTCCCGTACTCCATCCCGAACCAACCTGTAACGGTTCACGACCTGCTTCTTCAGAAGAGCGACGGCGCGTTCGATCTGGTGGTCTGGGGCGAGCGATTTACAGGCGGCTCCGACGATGTCACGGTACCCGGCAGGCGCGCGTCAGCGTGCCGGAGTGGCAGGAGTCGCTGATCAGGATG
>CALMMH010000645.1 GCA_937868145.1 uncultured Phycisphaerales bacterium | reverse complement strand
CAGAGCGAGCCAAGCTTGCGGCGCAGAACTCCGGCTGGGTCTACGAGGGCGTCGCGTGGTACGCCAGCGAGTGAATAAACCACGGGTTCCCGCCCCGGCGACGGGGCCCCGTGGTTGCTCTGGTGTGTGGCCGAATAGATGTCTTCGCGATAGGACTTTTTTTCGCGGTCGATACGCTCCTTGGGAGTTCAGACGCTGACGGTCTCGCGGACGCGGTACTCTTCGAGGGGGTGAGGCCCCTCGGTCTCCAGGCGGTAGTCCTGGCCGTGGCGGTCGATGTGCTCCTCGATCACCCGCTGGCTGGGGGCCGAGCCTTCGACGTTGACCATCCGCTGGTATTCGAAGTAACGGGACGAAGAGGGCAGTTCCGAAACCGGCTTGTACATGTTGCCGTCGGCCGTCAGTTGGATCTGGGAGGCGAGGATCTCTCGGACATAGTCCTTGTTCGATTCGAATTTCGTCAACGTCGGGAATCGGGCCGGCAGCAGACTCTCGGCGTCCCGCCCTTCGTACTGCTGGAGCAACTCGGCCGCCAGATGCAGATGCTCGATCTCGCAGTCCAGATTGTGCTGCCAGACGTTCTTGATCCGCTCGTCGGGCTCCTCGAGCAGGAAGCCGTAATACAGATAGCATTCGAGGTACTCGTGCATCAGGAGGCACTCGAACCAGGTCTCCCTCGGGTCGGCCAGCGACTCATAGTGCGAAACGTGTTCCTCTTCGACCTGGGCGATCTCCTGGTACAGCGACCGGCCGAGAAACGTGTCGGTGCGGTTGCCGACGTTCATGTAGTAGTTCATCGTCTGCTGTTCCCCGGCGACGATGGTCAGCACGTGGAGTTTCGTCAGGATGTCGGCCTTGTCCTTGTTGTAGTGATTTCGAATCGAATCGAATGGGTGGCGGTGCTCCAGAACCGTGGGCCGGCCGGGGAAGATCTCCGTCAGTTCGCCCACGATCTTGGCCGGATCGGCGCCGTTTATCGTGCCCATCAGATTCGAATAGCGGTACAGGTGGTCGAAATCCTCGAACAGCGCGAAATCCAGGGCGTTCTTGACGTTCGGGTCGGGCTCGGTTTTGGCCAGCCATGCGGTCAGATCGACCGCAACCTGCTCGTAACCGAGAGTTACCTCGAGGGTCGATTCATCCGCGGGGGTGAGCCAGTTGACTATTTTCTGTTGCTGCTGCTCGATCCTGCGGTTTTGCGCCAGTTTCTGTTTCAGCGAGTAGTCATCCGTGTGGCGAGCGAACTGGTGCCCGAAGATCACGGCCTCCGTCTCGATGCCGTTCATCAGGATGATTCGGGTCCGCGTATACGGATGCACCTCATTCTTGTCGTAGGGCTCGACGCTCAGTTCGTCCCAGTTCTTGACCTGCTTGTCGATCGGGATTCCCTTTTCCTTGAGCGGGTTGAAGGCCATAGCGACTCCTTTTCTGGGTGAATGCCGTCCTGTTCCGGAAGGGAGCGACGAGGAAGGAAGGCCGGCCGCAGAGTTCGTACGACGACGCAATCGCTATTTGCGAACGCAGTCGGCGCATCGAATGCAGATGCCCGGGCTGCGGATGAACTCGTGCCGATTCCCACAAACGACGAACCTCGCGTCCGGCCTGTTGATTCCCACTTCGCTCCTCTGACTCCGCACTCTCACTTCGATTCATGCCCCATTCGCAATCGGCAGGGCCCATGGATGACGCCAGTGTAGAAAGAGGTCCTCCATTCGAGAATCGGCGTTCTACTCAAACCCGGGGAATCGATTGCTCAAACCGGCTCAGCCGGGAATCGGGCGTTGGAACAAATGATGGACAGAAGTGTGATTGTTGATTGTTGATTTGCGAGGAACCGTTCGTCGCTCTCTTCAAATCAACAATCAACCATCACAAATCGACAATTCTTTCACACGCTCCAGTCCTGGGCGGTCTTGATGAACCGGTGCTGCATGAAGATGCCGACGGCCATGGGCAGCAGGATCATCGCAGGGAGAAACCACTGATAGTTGAAGACGAGGGTCTCAAGTTTCTGGCGATCGACCATGTAGCCGTACAGAACGGCTAGAATGCCGACCGTCATGAGGGTGCTGCCGCCCAGGCTGGTAAAGAGAATTACGGCGATCTTGAAGACGATGAACGAGATCATGCCGCCGGCAATCAGACCGACCAATCCGCCGGCCCAGACGTATTCTTGAGGCAACCCCAGCGCCAGCCACACGCCGGCCGTGAGAATCCCGCCGGAGACGGCCCCCAGCACCGTTACGCCCCAACGCATCAGGGGGATCGAGAAGATGGCGAACACCAGCACCGAGAACATGGCCAGCCAGACCACGTTGCCGACGACGAGTTGGTTGTTGACCCAGACGCCGACGCCCAGGCCGACCAGTCCGAAACAGATCGTCACGAGGATCTTGAAGATCCGCCAGCCGTAGAACAGGCACACGGTGCCGAAGGAGATGAATGTCAGCGCTTCGACCAGGTCCAGTGAACTGATATGCTCCCAGATGATCTTCAGCGGCACGATGTCCTGCTGGGCAGGTTGCGCCGCCGTCAGAGCGATTTGCAGAATATCCGTCAATCCGTTCATGCCATTCTCCTGGGTCTCCGCTCAGGCGGGACCTCCTCCAAACGATTGCCTCTCCACACGCGGGGTATCATCGCTCATTTCACCGATTGCGCCAATCCCCTTCCGATTCCTTTGATCGCGAGCGGGACTTCCCGCCCGCGGCATCCCGACCACTTTCCGGTTGCGGGCACAACAGCAATTGCTCCAACGTGCCGAAGGCGGCCATGCCGAGCAGCAGCAGCCCGTAGAACGCTCCTTGCTGCTCCATCCGGGCCACCGGGGTGGAACCCTTGAAGATCAGCAGCAACGTCAGGCCCGCAAAGACCAGCCCCGACCCCAGCAGCGAACAGGCCAACGCGCCGGCCAGACGCGGCAAGAGCAGTCCGACGATCAACAACCCCACGCCCACGCCGGCAATGAGGGCCAGGTCCGCCATCGCCAACTGCCGGGCGATCGGTCCGATTCCGTCCACGACATCCAAGACGTACGCCTGGACCGCGTCGAGGCTCTCCTGCATCGTGAACCGTGCATTGGACTGGTCGAGCGTCGCGCCGCTGAGGAGCAGACCATGCTCCTGAAACAAATGGCCTCTGGCCAGCACGCCGAATGCAACAGTGGCTCCGAGTCCGGCCAAGACGACGGCCACGAACAGCCTGGGCGTCATCGCGCCGAATGCCGCGGCGCCCCCGACGGCGAGCGTGGCGATCAACGGATTCTGTGCGCTGACGAAATAGCCGGCCAGACCGCCGATCAGGCCGCCGACCAGTCCCAGCAGAAGCCGTTTTCGACACACGCCGGCCAGCCAGGTGACCAGGCCCAACGCCACCATCGTCAATCCCGGCAGGATCAGCACCGCCGGATTGAACCGGCTCGCCACCTGCTCGAAACTCTTGAGGATCTCAACCATCGAACGTCATCACCAATCCCGGGCTCTGCGAGCGCACAATTGCCACCTGCCCGCCAATTCCATTTATCGGCCCATTCGCCTCATTTTCGTTAGAGTGGAGGTCATTCCACTCCCTAGAAATTGATTTTAGGCTGCAAATACCGTATGCTACGCATCTTATGGAAAATCGCGCGATTCATATCAAGAGCTTCGGATGCCAGATGAACAAGCTGGACACCGGGTTGGTCGCCACGGCGCTCCAGGATGCGGGCTTTCGCCTGACCGAGAGCGTCACGGAGGCCGACGCCGTCATTATCAACACCTGCTCGGTCCGGCAGCACGCCGAGGACCGGGTTCTCTCGAATCTGGGCCACCTCAAGCACCTGAAGCGGCATCGACCCGGCATGGTGGTCGCCGTCATGGGCTGCATGGCCCAGCGGCTCGGCAACACGCTGCTCGAGCATGAAGCTGTGGACATCGTCTGTGGTCCGGCCCAGATCCCGCAACTGGCGGAATTGATCTCGCAGGCGTTGGCCCGCCACGAGAAGCACTTGGCTGTAACCGAGACGATTCGCCGCCCGGTTGATGCTGGCGATGGGGTTCTCGACGATTTCGAATCGGCGTATAGCATTTCGGATCAGCAGATCCCGGGACAGGCGTTCGTCCGCGTGATGCGGGGCTGCAATTACTTTTGCACCTACTGCGTGGTGCCGTACGTCCGCGGCCCGGAGGCCTGCCGCTCGCCGAAGTCGATCCTTTCACAGGTTCGCAGGCTCGCCGACGCCGGGGTCCGGCAGATCACTTTTCTGGGCCAGACCGTGAACTCCTATAAGTACCCCAGCGGGGAGAGGACCTACAGCCTGGCCGACCTGCTGGAGATGGCGACGGAAGTGCCCGGCGTCGAGTGGATCCGGTTCGTGACGAGTTATCCCTGCGACGAGTACTACGAGGACATTCTCCGTGTGATGGCGGAATCGCCGAAGGTGTGCCGATACCTGCACATGCCGGCCCAGAGCGGGTCGGACCGGATTCTGCGGGCGATGAACCGCCACTACACCGCCGCCCATTACCTGGAGATGCTCGACAGGGCCAGGACGATCGTGCCGGACATTGCGATCGCCGGCGACTTCATCGTCGGTTTTTCCGACGAGACCGAAGAAGACTTCCAGGCCACCGTGGATCTCGTGCGCCGGGCCCGGTATAAGAACTGTTTCGTGTTCAAGTACTCGCCTCGTCCTGGCACGACGGCCGACAAACGCCTGGCCGACACGATCCCGGAGGAAGTCAAACAGCGGCGAAATGTCGAACTGTTGGCCGTTCAGGACCAGATCGGCGAGGAACTAAGCCGGGCTTTCCTGGGCTGCGACGTCACCGTCCTGGTCGAAGGGCTCAGCAAGAAGGCTCATGTGAATCCGATGGACGCTGAGGATCGGCCCCAGTTGGTGGGGCGGACCTCGACCGACCATATCGTGGTGTTCAACGGCCCGCCGTCGCTGGCTGGACATTTTGCACGAGTCCGGATCACGCGGACTTCGGCGCTGACGTTGTTTGGGGAACTGGCGAGCGATTAGAGTGCATCTGGCGAATGGGACCGATGGGACGGATAGGACTTGTTCTCTAATGCTCTGCGATTGCCGCTTGAATCTGATCGCTGAATTTCTTGTGCAGGGTCGGCAGATCGTTCGCCGGCGTCGTCAAAGACGGCGCGAAATCGAAGGTCGGCAACTCGCGTATCGGCCGGGGCAGGGCGGATAGCTGCGAGGTATAAGCCTTGAATCGCTCGGCCCAGGGCTTGGGCGTGAGATTCGATCGCACGAGTCCGCCGAATTGGCTCATGTCGGTGGAGTCGGGGGTGTCCGCGAAGGGCCAGGAGAGCCAGCCTTGCGAGAGCCGGCGAGTGGCCTCGATCTCCGCGACGATCCAGCGGGCCTGCTCGTCCTCCGTGAGAGAGGGCAGACCGCGGGGGGCTCCGCCGCCGTACCAGCCATATTCGCCAAGAACCACCGGCTTGCCTATGTGGCAGTAGGCCAGGACGCTTTGCAGATAGGCGAGATTCCGGTCCCAGGCATCTTGAGACTCGAACGGTCGGCCCAGCAGCGGATAAAAATGGATGCAGACGAAATCCAGCCACTGTGCCTGCCGCCTGGGATTGAAGGCCGCGTACAGGCTCGGGTTGCCCGTTCGCACGAACGGATAGGACCACTGAATATAGCCCACAGTCACCAAGTGCGTCGGGTCGGTCTTGCGAAGAGCCTCGACCTGCCGGCGGACCCACTGGTCCGCGAGATGCTCGCGAAAGAGCTGCCAGTCGAGCAGACGAGGATTGCCTGGATGGGCTTTGTCCTCCGGTACGACGATGCTTCCCCACGTTTCCTCTTCGGCAAGATTTCCTGACCACGCGGTCTTTAGTGCCTCACGGTTTGAGTACTTGGTTTGGAGCCACGTGTTCCACGCGGGTCGCCATCCCTCGACAAACCACGGCATGTGGGGCTCGTTCAGCAGATCCCAGGCGAAAACGGCGGGTTCGCCGCGATATCGTTGCCCAAGAGTCCTCCAGAAATTCTCCAGAGCGGTGAGGGCCTGCTCGCCGGCGAATCGGTCGGGTTTCCAGTAGGCCGGACTGCCTTCCCAATGGTCGGGACCGGTGAGGATCAGCCGGACGCCGGACCTGCGGGCGATTTCGATCAGCGTGTCCAGCTTCTTCAGAGCCGTTTCATCGAGGGTGTTCACGTCCGGCTGGAACGTGGCCGCGGTCAGGAAGATCCTGGCGCAGTTGACTCCGAGACCGCTCATGATCTCAAAGTGCTGCGCGACGCGGTTGGGATCGAACTGCCGCCAGATCTTGGGGGCCCAGCCGGTGTGCGGATCGTAGTAATTCGTCCCGAACGGCACGAACGGCCGGCCCGAGGATTGCTCGACGAAACCCTTGCCGTTTGGTCCGACGGCGATCAAACCCATTGGTGGGTTGTCGCACCTTGCGACGCCCGCCAGACAGATCGCCAAGCTCAATCCCGCCCAAAGCGAACGTGCGATTTTCTTGGTGCGTCCGTTCATCGTTCGATCCCTCCGGCCGTCGGATGCGGTCAATAGGCATGCCACAGATAGAGCACTTTGGGCGAGCCCAACTCGAGCAGCTTGGTGTGATCCAGACTCAGAAGGCTCGTCTTGCGGCTCTCGGCCGTCAGGACATCCATGAACGACAGAGGCCGCCGGTATTCGATCACCTGGGCCTTGTTGATCCCGGCGCTGGCCTTGACCCTCGCGATCGCGTCGTCCAGGTATCCGGTTCTGTCGATGAGCTTGACGGTGACCGCCTCCTCAGCCACGAAGATGCTGCCGTCCGCCAGCTTCGTGACCTCGTCTCCCGTGAGCACCTTCCGGCGGCCTTCCTTGACCACGCTGACGAATCGCTGATAGGCCGGCTCGAGCAGGCGGTCGTTGATGTAGGCGAGTTCCTCTTCGCTCGGGGCCCGGAAGGAACTGGGCCAGTCCTTCTTCTGTCCCTTCGTCAGAAACACCGGTTGGATTCCCAGCTTGTTTTCCAGCAGCTCCTGGAAGACGAAGTGAGACAGGATGACGCCGATGGACCCGGTGATGGCCGTCGGCTCGGCGATGATCTCATCGCAGGCGACCGAGGCGTAATAGCCGCCGGAAGCGGCCATTCCCTGCATGAAGGCCACGGTCGGCAGGCCCTGTTCGTTGCGGTAATCCATAATCTCGCGGTAGATGCGGTCGCTGGCCGAGATGGTGCCGCCGGGCGAATTGACCCGAACGATGACGCCCTTGATCGCGTCGTCCTCGCGGGCGCTCTTGAGCTGGCGGTAGACGTTGTCGGCCTGCGACTCATCGATGATGCCCTCGATGTTGATCACCGCGATACGGCTGCTTCGCGGACCTTCCCTCAGGACGGTCGCTCCGTATCCGGCGCCTGCCCCGGCCAGGACGAAGACCGTGCCGACCAGCAGAAGGAACAACCCGACATTCGCCAGCACGGACAGGCCGAACAGGATGCCCCAGAGGACTCGCCAGCCGCTGAATCGCCGACGCGGCGGCTGAGGGTAAGGCTGATACGATGGATAGGGTGAGTAGGGCGGATTGGCCTGCGGGGGCTGCGCCGGGACCGGCGGTCTGTCCTCGGATGAAAAACCGGGTTGAGAATAATCATTTCGCTCTGAATCCATCATGTGACTCCTTGAAAAGAATGGGCGTATTATAGAGCCCGCTGGCGTCGCGGTCAATCCGGGCGGTCGAGGGGATTGAATCGGACTCGAATATGTGGCACGATAGAACGCGACAACCGGGGAAAGGTATGGAGTGTGTCGTGCACGCCGCTTTCGCCGAACGATTTGCAGGAGGGGCGTGGTTTGCGCGCCCTGTGCTCATGATCAAGGAATACCCTGAGTTCTCATCGCTTGCCCTGGACCAGAGGCCGGAGCTTCATCCGCGGTTTCAGCGTTTGCCCGAGGGCATGTCCGAGCTGACTTTCGCGGGCATCTACCTGTTCCGTGACGCCCATCAGTACCGAGTGGCCCGACTGGGCGAAGACCTGTACGTGATCGCAGGCCGGGACGCCGAGCCGTTCTTCATGCTGCCGTTCGGGCTGCCGGAGGGCAAGGTCCTGGACGATCTATTCGATCGGTATAAGACGATGAAGGCGGCTTCGGCGTCGCAGGCCGAGCAACTTGCCAGGATGGGTTGCCGCGTCTGGGAGGATCGTGACAACTTCGATTATCTCTATCCGCGCGACAAGATGGCGGACCTCTCCGGCCGCAAGCTCCACAAGAAAAAGAATCTCGTCAACCTGTTCCTCCGCAACAACGTCTGCGTCGCCAAGCCGCTGTTGGACGAGTACGCGGGCGACGCTCTGCGAATCCTGGAGCAGTGGCGTCAAGGACAGGAGACGCCGGGCGATTATGCGGCCGCACGGGAAGCCCTCGAAAACATGGAGCATCTCCAACTCTGCGGGGGAATCTTCTATATCGACGACGAACCCATCGCCTATGCTCTCGGCGAGGAATTGGCCCTGGGCAAGGTGTTCGTCATCCACTTCGAAAAAGCGATCCGGGAAGATCAGTACAAGGGCGTCTATCAGTACACGAACCAGGCGTTCGCCGGGGTGCTGCCCGACAAGTACGAGTCGATCAATCGCGAGCAGGACCTGGGGGACCCGGGCCTCCGCCAGGCCAAGGAAAGCTACAAGCCCTCGGGGTTTGTGGTCAAACACCGGGCGACAAAGACTCCCCAGGCCGGATAAGACCGATCCGTTCTATTCGTCGGATAGGTCTCCTTTGCCGATCAATCGGTTTCGTCGAAACGGTACACGTACATGGACGCCGCGATGTCGCGGGCGGCCTGGACGATCTCCGGATACGGCGTGTCGCAGATGTCGACGAAGCCGATCTGGTAGTTCTCGCCGTCGCCGCGTCCGGTCGTGGGCTGGTCCTTGTACTGAAACCAGTGCGTTCCGACGAT
>CALMMH010000644.1 GCA_937868145.1 uncultured Phycisphaerales bacterium | reverse complement strand
GGCGTCCAGACGCCGTTGACGTTGAAGTTGCGGTGCCACTTGAGTTGCCAGAGTTGCTTGAGCGCAACCTTGCGAACGGACCAGTCCGTAAAGAGAACGAATTGCGCTCCGGCGTGACGGTTGACGCACATTCGTTGCATCTCGTGCGCGCTGAGGGTCGGCGTCCGGTCACCATATGGAGCGGGTTCGTCGGTGTCGAGGGGCCAGCCGTCCACCCACCACGCTTCGGTGAAGACCGGAATATTGCTCGCCCCCGAGACATTGGCGGTTCGCCAGTAGTTCTTTCCGGGGCCGCGTCCCCACATGCTGTCGGAGCCGGCGGGAATGTTGCACATCCAGCCGTTGGGAGCGTAGCTGCCCTCGTCGCCGCCCTGACCGGCGGTGACCCGCCAAGCGTCGAACGGGTTCATCGCAGGCGACGTGCTGGTCGCGGGCGTCCCCGAACGGCTCTTGAACGCGGTGGGACACAGCCACATCTTCTTGTCCTTGGACAGCGGTCGCATGGTCTCCCGCCACCATTCGCCATCGGCGACTCCCCCCGAGGTGTTCTTCACCAGACCACTGTAGAACCGGCCGTTGTTTTCGTCGGTGTACATGGCGAAGATCAGGCCCCACTGGTGCAGATTGGCCTTGCACGCGACGCCCCTGGCCTGCGTGCGAACCCTCCCCAGAGCCGGCATGAGAACGGCCATCAGGACCGCGATGATCGCGATGACGACGAGCAACTCGATGAGTGTGAACGCCTTTTTCTCACGCATAATCATGCTCCTCGAATCAAGACTCCATATCCGCCTCACACACCGTCATTCTAGCAACCCCCGCTCGGGAACGCAAGATCGGATTGACGGCCCCCTCCTGACCCGGCGCGTCTGGACCGGGTTTTCCCTTGCGACGTCAACCCACCGGAGCTATGCTGGATCGTGACGCAAGCGCCGATTGGTGGAGAGATCCTTCGCGTGGTGAGCGATGGTTCGGCGACCAGAACCGAGGAAAGCGACATATGGAGATAGTGAATCCCGCAGATGAGAACGCCGGCAGCCCGCCCGCGCAGCCGGCTCCGGCCAGCCGCAACAAAAACATCTGGAGTGTCCCCCTTGGATCGGCATGTCGGACGCTCCTGAACAACCGGGAGGCCATCAGGCGGTTCCTGAGCCTCACGGGCGGCAGCATCCTCTATTGCCTCAGCGCCCTGTCCATCGTATATGGCATCACGCAAATTATCGGCCCTCCCCTGGCCAAGAGCAACGCACTCCGCGACATCCTCCCCTGCGTTGCGGTGCTGAACGCGTACGAGCTGGCCCTTCTGGCAGTCCTCGCGCTGATCGTCGTGTGGCGAAGCGTGACGGACGATGCGATCTCGCTGGTGATCCTCGTCGCTCTGTTCCTGGTGGCCAGCGGTATGACGCTCGGCGTCGTGGCTCCGAGTGGGCTGGACATCTGCCTGACCATCGGCATCGCTTCGGTCATCTTGGCCCTTGGGAAGCTCTACGTCCTGCGTCGATACGTCTCCCTGCGGATCGCCATGTTCTCGGCCATCGGACTGATGCTCATCCTGACGTGGAACTTCCTGGGTTCATCCGCCATGGCCCGGCCCATCATGGCCCGCACGGCGACCGACGAACTCCGCAGGAGCCAGTGGCTGCTCTCCTGGTTGGTGCTCGTCGTCGGAGCGGCGATGGTCTTCATAGAGGCCGCAACCAGGCGATACCCCCAATCGAACGGGGAGAGGCATCGAACGGCTTTTCTCCACACCCATGCAATGACGTGGATCTTCGCCCTGGTGCTGCTGGCCGCGGCGGGCTTCCATCAATACGGCGTCGCTTACATGTTCGCGATCGACTACTTGGAGGGGGACTTCATCCCACTCATCGCCGTGATGTCGCTCCTGCTGATCGAACTCATCCGGAGCCGCGGCGGACCTTGCGAGGTCTTGCAGATCCTCATCGCGTCAACCTCGCTGGGACTGGCCGTGCTGGCCGTACACAACAAGATCGCTGCGATGCCGACCGACATAACTGTGGAGGCAATCACGTATCCGCCCGTGACGCTCGCATTCATGGCTCTGGCTCTGTTATGGCTGAGCGTGCGCCACCGATGGAAGGCGTTTCGCTATCTCGCGATCGCCTACGCTCTCGGCGTCCTGTCGACTCTCTCTCAGGACGACGAATTCAATCTGAAGCTCTTCGGTGTCGGCCTCGTCGCCGTTCTCCTGGCGCTTGGCGCAATCCGACGGAACGTGAACCTGTGCTTTGCAGGGGTGATCGGCCTGACCGTCGGCCTGGGCTCGACGGAAATGCTTGCGAGGTTCGCGCAAGTACATGATCTGACCCCCGTCGGAGCCGCTCTCGGCGTCGGCGGCGTAGGCACCCTGGCCATCGCGTTTGTTTTCGGGCGTCGGACACCCCCGGCGTTCGTCGTCGTCGGAACGCTCTCAGCCATAGCCTGTGTCTTCGATTACTTGCCCAAGACTCTGCAGTGGGTGGACCTCGTCATCCTGCTGATCATCGGTGTGCTCTTCACTGCACTGGTCATCCGGACCAGGGATGTCCCCCCGGCACTGATTCTGTGGATTCCGGTCTTCCCTCGGGCCTATCTCTTCGCAACGCAGATGTCCTCCTGGAGTTTCGTGGTTTTGAGCTTTCTACTGCTCTTCCTCGGGGCCATGGCGAGTCTCTTTCTCAAGCAGAGACGTCCGCCGGAGGGAACAGCAGACAATGCGAATCAGAGGCTCGCGGGGGAAAACCTAGGTGATAAGTGACACAGAGGCGAATCATTGCCATTGCCTTTTCGGGTTGTGAGCCCCATGTGGTGGGCACCCCAGTCGGTCATGTCGCCGCCGCCGTAATACAGGAGGAACCATGAAGAAGCACAAATGCAGACCAATCGATCGATCGGATCACAGCGGCCGTTCTCCCCTTCCTGCTCTTCTGTCTCTTTTCGTCTCTTTCGGCTGCCTGTCTTCATCTTCGGTCGCCTCCGCCGCGGCGTCGGGGCCGCTTCGGGTGCATCCGGAAAACCCGCGGTATTTCGCCGACGGCAGCGGCCGGGTGGTGTACTTGACCGGGTCGCACATGTGGTCGAATTTGCAGGACCAGGGATCCCAGGACCCGCCGCCGGTGTTCGACTATGACCGGTATCTGAATTTTCTGGAGGAACGTCACCACAACTTCATCCGTCTGTGGGCGTGGGAGCAGGCCCGCTGGGCGCCCTGGTCGGATGGCAAGGGGCCCAATCCCAAAGACTGGTTCATCCAGCCCAATCCGTACGCCCGGACCGGACCAGGAACGGCGCTCGACGGAAAACTGAAGTTCGATCTCTCGATGTTCGACCCGGCCTACTTCGACCGGCTCCGCGAGCGGGTGAAAAAGGCGGGCGACCGCGGCATCTACGTCTCGATCATGCTCTTCCAGGGCTGGAGCTCGACCAAAAGCTGGGAAGGCGGCAAGCCCTGGCCGGGGCATCCCTACAATCCGGCCAACAACATCCAGAACTTCAACTGCAACAAGCACAGCGACAGCGGGCCCGACCTGAGCGACCCAGAGGTCCGCGAGTTGCAGGCCGCCTACATCCGAAAGGTGATCGACACCGTCAACGACCTCGACAACGTGCTCTACGAAGTCACCAACGAGGGCGGGTACAAGGATTGGGACTGGTGGGTGGTCAATACCGTCCACCAGTACGAGAAGACCAAGACCAGGCAACACCCGATCGGCCTGACCGGGCACGGCTCGGAGAACAATGACGAAATGCTCGCCAGCCCCGCGGACTGGTTCTCGCCGGGGGCCAACCAGTGGCCGGACCTGCAAAAGGACCCGCGGGCCGTGGACGGCAAGAAGGTGAGCCTGCTCGACACCGACCACGTCTTCGGCGTCGGCGGCGACCAGAAGTGGGTCTGGAAGGGCTTCCTGCGCGGCCACAACGTGATCTACATGGACCCCTACGACGATCCCGAGTGGAAGCTGGTCCTCCAGGGGCAAGGCGTGGACATGCGATGGGCAGATGTAGCGCGTCCGGCGATGGGCCACGCCCGACGTTACGCCGAGCGGATGGACATGGCGAAGGCGACGCCGCGGCCGGAGTTGGCCTCCACCGGATACTGCCTGGCAAATCCCGGCTTGGAGTACCTGGTCTACCTGCCGGAAGGCGGCAAGGCGACGGTGGACCTCTCGGCGGCAAAGGGCAAGCTCGCCGTGGAATGGATGCACCCAATCACCGGGCAGGTCACTCGCAGCGATCCCGTCGAAGCCGGAGACAAGCGAGAATTCAGAGCGCCATTTACGGGCGACGCGGTGTTGTATGTCGGCAACAGACGGTAGGAGCATGATATGCAGATC
>CALMMH010000643.1 GCA_937868145.1 uncultured Phycisphaerales bacterium | reverse complement strand
CCTGACTGTGTCGTTTCCGGGCTGCCCTTGACCTTGTTCGACAGCGGGACTCGGGATGTGATTCTCACCATTGCCGTCCGGTCGGGACGGTACATCCAACTGCAGTACACTCCGGCCATGGGCAGGGATATCCGGAGGTTCTTCTCCGAAGTGCGGCTGAAGTTCGTGCCGTTGAATTTTCCACCCGCGTTTGTCTATGTCTGCAGACGTCCGAGCGAGAGGGGATCGGTCCTTCTGCCTTCGCGACAGTCCCGTCATTCCGTCTGGGGGGCCCGGATTCTAGCGCCCTCCGATGAGGCGCAACCATGAGGACCGCGACGCCGGGGATTGCCCAAGTCAAAAAACGCGACAACTCCATTGTCGATTTCGATGCATCGAAAATCGAACGGGCGATCCAGCGGGCGGCGGTCGAGGCGCTCCAGGATCGCCGACGCGCCGACGGCATCGCCAGGCGGATGGCCGAGATCGTGACCGAGAATCTGGCCAAGCGGTTTGCGGGCAAGATCCCCGGCGTCGAGGAGATCCAGGACACCATCGAAGCGGCCCTCATGAACGAGGGGTACAGCCGCATCGCCAAGAGTTACATCCTCTATCGCGAGAGCCGGTCCCAGGTCCGATTTGCAAAATCCGCCCTCGGATTGAAGGACGATCTGAAGCTGCCGGTCAACGCGGTGGAGGTCCTTCGCAGGCGGTACCTGCTCAAAGACGAGGCCCGGCGGATTATCGAAACGCCCAGCGAGTTGTTCCGTCGCGTGGCCCATTCCGTCGCCCAAGCCGAGGCCAACTACGGATCTGATTCCCGCGTGCACGAGGTGGAGGATGCATTCTATCGGATGATGCGTAGCCGCGAGTTCATGCCCAACTCCCCGACCCTGATGAACGCCGGCACGCCGTTGGGCCAGCTCTCTGCATGCTTTGTCATTCCGATCGAGGATTCCGTCGAAGGAATCTTCAAAGCCTTGGCCGACATGGCCCGCATTCACCAGACCGGCGGGGGAACGGGTTTCAGTTTCTCGCGCCTGCGGCCGCGGGGTGACCTGGTCGGTTCGACCAGAGGGCGAGCCAGCGGCCCGATCTCCTTCATGGGCATCTTCGACAAGGCCACCCAAGTCATCGTTCAAGGCGGCCGTCGGCGGGGGGCCAACATGGGCGTGCTCCGCTGCGACCATCCGGACATCATCGATTTCATTGAGGCCAAGGTCGGCTCCCGCGAGATGGAGAACTTCAATCTGTCGGTCGGAGTCACGGATCGATTCATGCGGGCGGTCGTTCAGAACCGTCCCTTCGATCTGGTGAACCCGCGAACGGGCAAGAACGTCAAGCGGATCGGCGCTCATTCGCTGTTCGATCTGATCGTCAACGCAGCCTGGCGGACGGGCGACCCGGGCCTGATCTTCCTCGATCACGTCAATCGGGCCAATCCCACGCCCGAGCTGGGCCGAATCGAGGCGACAAACCCCTGCGGCGAGGTCCCGCTGCTGCCGCACGAAAGCTGTATTCTGGCGTCGATCAATCTCGACCGAATGACCACCGACGACGACACCGGCAAACGCACCGGCCGGGCCGCCGTGGATTGGGACAGGCTTCGCGACCGGATTCACTGGGGCGTGCGATTCCTCGACGATGTGATCGACGTCAACCGGTATCCGCTCGAATCCATCCGCGCCGCCACCACCGGCAATCGCAAGATCGGCCTGGGAGTGATGGGATTTGCCGACATGCTCATTCGGCTGGGAATTCCGTATGGGACCCGGGACTCCGTGTCATTTGCAGGCAAGTTGATGCGTTTCGTCCGCGCGGAGTCCCTCGAGGCCTCGCGAGATCTCGCGAAGCAACGAGGGGTGTTCCCCAATTTCGCCAGGTCGATTCACGCCGGGACCGGCCGTGAGCTTCGCAACGCTACCGTGAACACGATTGCCCCGACCGGCACGATCAGCATCATCGCGGGCTGCTCCAGCGGAATCGAGCCGTTGTTTGCGGTCAGTTTCGTTCGGAATGTGCTGTCCGGAAGCCGGCTTTTCGAGAGCCATCCGCTCTTCGAGAAGCTTGCCAAGGATCGGGGTTTCCACAGTCGTGAGTTGTTGGCCGAGGTGGCCCGGCGTCCGTCGTTGGCCCAGGTCAAAGGTGTTCCGAACGATGTCAAGAGTCTCTTCCTGACCGCGTTCGACGTTGCGCCCCGCCAGCACCTGGAGATCCAGGCCGCGTTTCAGAAGCACACCGACAACGCGGTTTCCAAGACGATCAATCTGCCCGCCGATTCGACGGTCGAGGATGTCCGTGAGATTTACCTCCAGGCCCACCGCCTCAAGTGCAAGGGGATCACGGTCTATCGCTACGGCTCCAAAGCCGGGCAGGTCCTGTCCGTGAGCGAGGAAGCCGAGACTCAGCACGACGAACTGCCTGAGTTCATCTCCGCCGATACGGACTACGCCGGCGGTTGCGCCAGCGGCGTCTGTGAATTCTGAGGTCAGCGTCTCTCTCTCGGGCGGCAGCCTCGAGGCCGAAGGCCTGGGGGATGGTCGGTGACGGTCAACCGTAAGATTCGCTGTGTCGTGTCTGCGATCTTCGCGGGTTCAGCGATGCGAAAGGGACAGACCCAGAGGATACTCTCCCGGTCGGCGAAGATCAACGTATGTTCCCGAACGTCTCGAGGCGCCTTGGCGGTTGTCAGAAACTTGCCCACCTTCGCGGTCGCGTCCAATCCCAGCGGTTGAAATCGGTCGCCGGGCCGTCGCGGCCGCACGATGACAGGAGGCGAAATCCGGTCCCAATCCAAGTGTTCGCAGAAGGGGCCTTTGTCCGCCGTGACTTCCGTCAGATCGATTTCGTCGCGGTCCAGGACGTTGGCGTCGATCGCGTATCCGGCGAATTGTGTTTGCCCGGGGATGGTCAGTACGGATTCCCGGTCCTGGGCGATGAGAGGTTGAAGCATGCCGTCCGACTTGTGCAGGATGATTCGGCTGCGGTCGAGCTGGGCAATGAACCCGTCCGGCAGGGAGACTGCCTTTGCGCCGGGACCCGGTTGGGCCAACCGCAGGACTCTCTGGTAATGGCCCTCGGTGAGATCCCTCTCGCCGCAGCCGAGATGGACCAACGCCCGACGGACCCATTCGACCGCGATCATCCCAGGCAGCGACGCCAGCCGGGACGCTTCGATGCGGACTTCGTCTGCCTCGCCTTGCACCGTCTGGGGCCATGTTCGTTCCACTTCCTGTTGCACGCGGTCGTACAGTCTGCCTGCAGACAAAGCGAGTTGCGACAAGTCCTCGACGAGCGGGCGGGAAGATTCCTGTTGCAGCGAAGGGAACAGCCGATGGCGGATGTAATTCCGCGTGTAGGCGACGTCCGCGTTCGAGCGGTCTTCCCTCCAGAGGAGGTTGCGCTCGCGAAGGTAGCGGGCGATCTCGTCGCGGGTCGCGCAGAGCAGCGGGCTGGCAAGCCACAGATCCTCCGTGAGTTTCCGTACGGGACGGATGCCTCCGAGGCCTCGAAAGCCCGTCCCGCGGCGGAGGCGGTGGAGCACCGTTTCGGCGTTGTCGTTCTTCTGATGTCCCGTGGCGATCCAACAGCAGCCTTGTTCGTGGGCGATCTCGCCGAGAGCCGCCAGCCGGAGCTGCCTGGCCGAGGTTTCGATCGACAGCCGATTCGCCTCGGCGTGGGACCGCACGTCGACCGTCTTGACGAAGATGGGCAACCCAAGTCCCGCGGCCTGTTTGACGACGAATCGCTCGTCGGCGTCGCTGGCTCGTCCCCTCAACTGGTGATTGACATGGCCGCAGACGAGTCTACCGACGAGAGCCCCCTGGACGTGGAGCGACTTGAGAACGTGCAGCAGCGAAACGGAGTCGGCGCCGCCGGAAACTGCGACCAGAATGCCCTCGGCGTCCGCGAACATCCCCTGCAGGCGGATGATTTGGGATACCTTCATTTCCAGATCGCTGGGCACTTGTCGCCGTCTCCCCAAATGAAAACGGGTCTGACACAGCGTCAGACCCGTTGGACATCGGACTTACATGAGATTCTACTTGCTTTCAGAGGCGGTCAGTTCCTTGACTCGCCGCTCGGCCGGAATGCGCCACTCGTTGAAGCCGGCCTCTTTGATGATGGCTTCCTGGTACAGGGTCAGGGCCTCGTTGCGGCGGTGCAGTTTTTTGTCCAGGATGTTGGCGGCGCGGAACCGGGCGGGATACGGCGTGTTGGCGTCCCACTGGTAGGCCCGCTGGAAGGACATCAGGGCCAGCTGGTAGTCCTTGAAATAGTCCTGGATCCGACCCATGGCGTAGGCCGCATCGTCGATCTTGTCGCTTGTGGGATACTTGCGGATCACTT
>CALMMH010000642.1 GCA_937868145.1 uncultured Phycisphaerales bacterium | reverse complement strand
CCGACCTTCGGCTGCCAGCCGAGGGTCCTGCGGGCCTTCGTCGCATCGCCCAGCCATCCGAGGTTCACGATGGGCGCGTTGTCCCGCGCGTCGTAGATGGCCGAACTGGTGTGCTGCAAGTCAGGCGGAAGATGCACAAGGTTGGACGGGTTGGCCCGGTAGTACAGAATCGGGCTTCCCGGCGTCACCATTTTCACCCGGTTGTCGCCCAATTGTATCCGCCGTTCGTTGCGGCCGAATACGTCGCACAACACATAGGTTCGCGACGCCAGCGGACTAACGTCACCGGGGAACAGCGCGTCTTGACCGCCGCCCAGGAGAAAGGCGTTGGCCGTCTCCAACTCGATGTAGCGATCCTTGCGGTGCTTGAGCGTGTCGCTCGCTTCGTACACCGTACCCATGGTCCCATTCTCATCCCGCCCGTCCGACCGCCAGGCGGAATCCGGATGGAACCCGAGCAGATCCCAGCCGAGCAGAGCCTCGGCCAGTTTCTGGGCGCCGCAGTAGGTCTGCGTCGTCTTGCCCGGAGTCGAGGGATCGTACCAGAACGACGACGGATAGTCCCCGTAGTCGTGCTTGAAGGCCGCCAGACCGAGTTCGATGGCCGTGAACTGGGCTCTCTGCTTGGTGTCCTTGGCCATTTTCTGCACCTTGTGCACCGCCGGCAGCAACAGCCCCACCAGAATGGCGATGATGCCGACCACGACCAGGATCTCAATGACTGTCAGGCCCGATCTTTTCGTTTTCACGGGTATCCTCTTTCCTAAATCGCCATGCCAATCCGATTGCCGCGATCATCCCTGGAATGGGACTGCCGTCAATCCTTGTACTTCCATTCGAAGTTGCAGATGTCGTCGGCGGTGCCGTACTCGTTGTCCCATCCGGCGGAGATCAGGATGTACTCGTCGGCGCGGAAAGGCCGGTTGGCTGTGGTGATCTTGTTGCTCTGCGTGTTGGTGTAGAACCGCACGGGATCGACCAGCTTGTGAGTGCTCGCGGCGGCGCCGCTTCCTTCCCACGGTTTGCCCAGGGCGACCAGTTGATTGTTGTCGAGATAGTTGTAGATGTTCCCGTTGGCGTTGGTGGCCGTCATCGAGCCGGCCAGATTCGGATCGTGGAACGTGTTGGCGGTGTCGGCCTTGTAGTACAGGATCGGCATGCCGGTCTTCTCTCCCGACTGCATCTGCTTCTGGTACACATCGCACAACACGAACGAAGTCCCCAGGAAACTTCCGACGTTGGCGCCGTAGATGTCTTTCAGGCGCCAGGCATTGGCGTTCTCGGCCTGCAGATAGGGTCCCTTCCTCGCCGAGAGGTTCTGCGCGCGAAGAGTGGGGCTCAACGCGTCAATGTTCGTCGGGTACAGCGTCGTCGCCGACGCATCCATGCCAGTCCGCAGGAAGAGCGAATTGGAGTGGAAACCGAGCAGGTCCTGTCCCATCAGGGCTTCGCACAGTTTCATGGCGCCACAGTAGGGCAACCCCTGCGCGTCCTCGGCCGTCGAACTCGGATAGCCGCCCATCTCGTTGCTGAACAGCTCGATGGCCGCGCTGATGGCGTGCAACTGAGCCTGCTGCTTCACGTCGTAGGCATAGCGTTTGACCTTGTTCAATGCCGGAACCAGCAGACCGATCAGGATGACGATGATGCTCATCACGGTCAGCAGTTCCACGATGGTGAACGCCCGTTTCTTTCCGGTTTGGTTGAGGGTCGGTCTCATAGTCTTCTCCTTTTTTTCCTTACACGCGCGACAACTTGGATTTTCGATCTTGGATCTTCGGGATTGCGGATCACGTGCTCGCGGCGCCCAGGCTGGTGATGACCTGGATGATCGGCAAGAACACGGCCATAACGATCACACCGACGATGCTTCCCAGCCCGATGATCATGATGGGCTCGAGCATGGACATCAAACCGCCGACGAGCACGTCCACCTGCTCGTCGTACTGATCGGCGACCTTCAGGAGCATCTTGTCCAGATCGCCCGTTTCCTCGCCGACCGCGACCATGTTGGCCACCAGCAGGTCGACCGTCTTGGACAACCGCAAGGGGCCCGCGAATGTGTCGCCCTGGCGAATCGAGTTGTGAACCGCCGTGAGCATGTTCGCATACACTTCGTTGCCGGCGGTCTCTCGCGTGACGTTGATCGCGTCGAGAATCGGCACGCCGGCGCTGATCAGGGTGCCCAGCGTTCGCGTCCATCGGGTGATGGAGACCTTGCTGGTCAGCTGCCCGATGACCGGGAGCCGCAACTGGATCGTGTCCAGCACGAGCCGGCACGGGCGGAACCGCCGCAGGAATTTCAGCAGGAAGATGATCCCCACGGGCGCGCCGATCAAGTAGACCCAGCCGTATTCCTTGGAGATCCAACGGCTGATGCCCATCACGGTGGCCGTGATCGGGTTCAGCTTGCCGCCGGCCATTTCCGAGATCGTGTTCGCAAAGGACGGGATCACGAACGTCATCAGGCCCATCACGATGCCCATCGCGGCGACCAGCACGACGACCGGGTAAATCATGGCGCCCTTGACGCGGGCCTTGAGCCGCTCGGCCTTTTCCTTGAAGTCCGCGACGCGGGACAGGATCAGGTCGAGCACACCGCCCGCCTCGCCCGCGGCGATCATGTTCACGAACAGCCGGTCGAAGCACCGGGGGTACTTTCCGAACGCTTCCGAAAGCGTCGAGCCGCCTTCGATGTCGTCGGCGACGTAGCCGATGATTCGCTTGAAGCCGCCTTTCTTCGCCTGCTCTTCGAGAATTCGCAGGGACCGCAACACCGGCAACCCCGCGTCCTGGAGGGTGGACAACTGCCGGGCAAACTGCGTGACGTACTTGATCTTGACTTTGGCGCCGGCCCCTCTTCGGGCCTTGGGCTTCGTCGAAGCCGCTTTGCCTCCCGCCTTGGCCGTGGCCGTCTTGGAACGGACCTTCGTGGGGAAGTAGCCCATGTTGCGGATCTTGCTGATCGCTTCCTTTTCGCTGAGGGCCTCGATCTCGTCCTTGATCTCAACCCCTTGGGAATCCAGCGCCACATACTGGAAGACCGGCATACTCCTACCTCACTTTCCCTTGACCGTTAGCGTATACGGCAATTCAAACGATCCGGTTATCCTTCGACCATCGTTTCCCTGGCGATCTCGTCGATCGTAGTCAGACCATCGTAGATCGCAGCCAATCCGTTTTCCCGCAGAGGCACCATGCCGTGCTTGAGCGCCGCCATGCGAAGCACGTTCGTCGAGGCGCGATTCATGATCAGGTCGCGGGTTTCCTCGTTCAACACCATGATCTCGAACACGCCGAGCCGGCCCTTGTAGCCGGTGCCGTTGCAGCGGCTGCACCCTCGGCCGTAGTAGAACTTCTTGCCCTTGATGTCCTCCTCCGTCAGGCGGAGGTCCTTGAGCTGCGCCTCGTTGGGCTCGAACCCGGTCTTGCAGCTCGTGCAGATCTTTCGGACCAGCCGCTGGGCCACGATGCCTTCGATGGTCGCCGTCAAAAGGAAGGGTTCGACGCCCAGATCCAGCAGACGGGCCACCGTGCTCGGGGCGTCGTTGGTGTGAACCGTCGTGAAGACCAAGTGGCCGGTCAGGGACGCCTGGGCCGCGATTTCCGCGGTCTCCAGGTCACGAATTTCGCCGACGAGAATGATGTCCGGGTCCTGACGCAAGATGGAACGCAGACACCGGGCGAACGTCAATCCGATGGACGGCTTCATCTGGACCTGAATCATGCCGTCCATATCGTACTCGACCGGGTCCTCGGTCGTGATGATCTTGGTGTCGATGGTGTTCAGCTCGTTGAGAGCCGCATAGAGGGTCGTGGTCTTGCCGGAGCCGGTGGGCCCGGTGACGATCACGATGCCGTTGGGTTTGTCGATGAGCGACCGGAAGGTCTTGATGTCGGCCTGCCGCAGGCCCAGCTTGTTGATATCGAAACTCACCTGGCTTCGGTCCAGCACACGAAGCACGACGCTCTCGCCGAACATCGTGGGCAGCACGCTGACGCGGAGGTCCACCGGGTTGCCCTGGACGCTCAGAGAAATACGACCGTCCTGAGGCAGACGCCGCTCGGCGATGTCCAGGCTGGCCATAACCTTGATACGGGAGCTCAAAGCCGCCGCGATGTATTTGGGCGGAGGGATCATCTCATAGAGCACGCCGTCGATGCGATACCTCATCTTGTACTCGCTCTCGAACGGCTCGAAATGGATGTCGGAGGCCTTGTCCCGGATGGCCTGAAGGAGCACGAGGTTCAGCAGCTTCTTGACGGGGTTGGATTCCGACAGCTCCTTGAGCTCGTCGAGGTCGATGCTCGCACTCCTCCCCTCGAACTCCTGAAGGAAGCTATCCGACTGAATCTCGTCGATCAACTCCGTGATGTTGTCGTCCTGCTTGGTCTCATAATATTTTGTCAACGCGCTCTCAAGACTGTTCCGGTCGGTCATCTTGGCCGTCACGGCGAATCCCATGAGCGTCCGCAGGTCGTCTGTCGCCCGGAAGTTGTCCACATTATCGAGAGCAATCGTCAGTTCGTTCTTGTCCTTGTTGAAAGAGATGGGGACGACGTGGAAGCTTTTGGCCGTCTGAGCCGGAACTTTTTCAATGATGTCGGCGGGGATGTCCATCCCGTCGATGCTGATGTACTCGATGCCTCGCTGGGCCGCCAAGGCGATCTGGAGACGCGCCTCGTCGACCAGTCCCAACTCCAGGAAGATTTGCCCGATGCGGATGCCGCCCCCTCGCTTCTTCTGGATCTCAAGGCACTCGTGAACCTTCTCCCGGCTCAACAGTCCCATCTTCATCAGGATCCTGCCGATCGGCCGGCCACGGAGCTGTTCGACTGGAGGGAGCTTCTCGTTTGCCTTTGTGTTTGCCATCGTCATTGACCCTTAAAGACCCTATAATCAATACGACTTTATTGTAGCGAAGTAAATACCGATGTTAAAGAATATTATGAATCAGACATCCGGTTAATAAGACACAGACAAATGCCCGGATAACCGAGGCCATCTTCGGTCACACCACACACGGGAAGCTTTCTCGCCTTTTCCTTGACGTAGATCCAACCACCCCGCGACTCCCAGACCCCTGAGCCGTCATGTCTTGAGGATCGGTCCCAGGTCCTCAAGCTCTTTCGCTGCTTCTTCGGCCTTCTTTTTCATCTTACCCTTGGCGCCGGCGATCTTGGCCAAGGCCTTTTCCTGGAGCGCGCCCGGGGCGCG
>CALMMH010000641.1 GCA_937868145.1 uncultured Phycisphaerales bacterium | reverse complement strand
CGCCAGTAATAGGTTTGTCCGAATTCGAGCGGGTTTTCCGGAGCGAACTCGGCGGCTGTCTGGCCTTCGCTGACCAGGACTCCCCTCGGATTGGCCAGATCGGCCGCATTCACATCCTCGAACGTCGTTCCGAAGTAGACGTTGTGCGAGGCGATGCCTTCCCCGGATGTCCAGATCAGAGCCGTATCGCCGGGCACGTCCGTCGCCTCATTGGAGGGTTTCGGCTCCTGCGCATATCGGACGGTGCTGTCGATCAGCGGCGGCTGCTCCCCCACGTGCACGCGGTCCACCCAGACCTTCGAAATCAAGGTGCTGCCCTCGATGGTCCACCACTCGCCCTTGAGCATGAGGTACATCGTCGCCTGCCAGGCCGGATGGTCCGTCATGGAGTCGTCAGTGTGGGTGTATTCGAAGAGGAAGGTCTGTGGCTCCGTGGTGAGAGCCGCGGTCTCCAATACGATGTCGACCCAGGTGGGGACCTCCGGCTTGTACAACTGGATCAGGATGACCATTTCCCTTTCCCTGTCCGCTCTTGCGGTCAGGCCGACCGGATAGGTCTTGCCCTTCTCAAAGACCAGTCCGCCCTGGTAGATCCCGATGCTTGTGACCGATCCGTCGGTGACGTCCAACAGTGCGGCGTTGGAGCCCGACAGCCGGGCCCCCGACACGACGCTGGCGGTGAAACCCGCGTCGCCGTACAGGCCCCAGGAGTCGAGGCCATTGTCGAATTCGGGGTTGAGAAGTTGGTTTTCCTGGCCCCAGACGAGAGGGCCGGACCCCGCGAACAACAGCACAAAGGAAATCAGATACGTGAATCCTCGGTTCATGGAGCAGCCTCCTCAACGACACTTCAAATATGGCGGTTGGATCGCTGGTTACACACCAGAAACCCATGTTTTCGACAAGATGTGCCTGCGTGATGAAGTTTCTCAGGCGTATTGAAAGACCTCTCGTTCCTCCTCATGTTGCCGCCGGCTGACGCTAAGATGTGAACGAACGTCGAATCCGTACATCGACAATACTACCACCTCGAGCCATCGTCCGTCAAGGATAAACGCGGCCCTGGAGAGACTCGGAACGATCGAATTTCGTCTACAGGCCGGGACAGCTATTGCATCTTGCGTCCGTGGCCCCGACAATACGATCACCCTTGTGATTAGAGGAGAATTATGCAGAACCGAATCGCGCGTTTGGTCGTGACCTGGGGGTTTGTGATCCTGATGGCGGGTGCCGGGAAGGCGACGGAGTTCCACGTGTCGCCGGGAGGGGACGACGCAAACCCGGGCACGTTGGACCGGCCCTTTGCGACGATCCAGCGAGCGCAGCAGGCGGCAGAGCAGACCCCGAAGAGCGGGCCGGTCGCCATTTACCTGCGGGGCGGAACCTACTATCTGCCGGAGACGCTGGTGTTCACCGCGAAGGACTCCGGCACGCAACGAAATC
>CALMMH010000640.1 GCA_937868145.1 uncultured Phycisphaerales bacterium | reverse complement strand
AATACAACGCCCGTCGTCCATCTCATGCGGTGCACCTTATTTTTCGCCGACGCAAGTCAGATGAGAAAAAGTCCTCAGGAACATCCGGCCGTCCGCGACCGCGGGCGTCGCCTGGGTCTTCTCATCCAGTCGATTGACGGCCAGCAATTCATATTTCGGTCCAGCCGTCAAAACAACGACATCGCCGTCGACCGTCATGCAGTACAGCTTGCCGTCGACGCAGACAGGCGAGCCAACATACCGCCCGGCGGGTTTCTCGCTCCAGAGGAGTTCGCCCGTTCCCGCGTGAAGACACGACACCTTGCCCTGGTCGAAAAACAAAAACAGTAGATCGCCAAACACGATCGGCGTCGGGACATAGGAGACAGCGGCCCCGTCGAGGGCGTAGACCTCTGTCCCGACGGACGAACCGTCGCTCGGCGGCTTGACTGCGGCCATGCGAACGCCGCGTCCGCCCTCCCCACAGTTGGCCACGACCATTCCGTCCGCAAGGACGGCCGAACTGACCGTTCGCGCGGTTAACGTACCCGGAGTCGTCCAGAGGATTTCACCCGTTCCGGAATCCACGCCGGCCACGCCATGCAGATGGCTCGTGAAGACCAATTGCGCCCGCTCGTCCTTGCCCCTGTACACACACGGCGTCGAGTACGACGCATTGACGGTCTCCGGGATCTCGCGTCGCCACAGGACTTGCCCGGTCCCACGGTCCACGGCCAGCCAGACGCTCAGCTTTCCCCCACTGACCTGATCCTGCTCGTGAGACAGAATCACCGCATCGTTGCAGAGGATGGGAGAACTGCCCATGCCGTGACGAGTGCGACTGGCCGGCAACTTCGCGGTCCAGACCTCTTTACCCTCGTGGGTCACAGCGGTCAGATTGGTCTCGGCCGGGCCGGGCCATACCGCGTAGACATGATCCCCGTCGACCGTCGGCGTGACGCTGGCGTAACTGTTCAACGTGTTCAGCGGGACCTTGGCGAGAGAGTACGGCTTGCGCCATAGCTCCCGCCCCGTCGCAGCCTCGACGCACAGGAGCGTGCCTGTCAGCGTCTTCTCATCCGCGCTCGCGACAAACACCTTGCCATCCCAGACGACCGGCGAGGAATGTCCCCCGCCTGGCAGGACAATCTTCCAGCGAACGTCCTCCTCGGACCATTTCACCGGAATGGCTTTGTCCTCGCTGAGCCCCTGGCCGTTCGGCCCGCGAAACCGCGGCCAGTTGTCCGCCTTGGCCGTGACACAGGCAAAAAACAGTAGCGACAGTGCAGTTGTACAGGTCGCGAGGGGATGCATCGAGAGTCTTCTTGTCCGGGTGGCAGCGACAAGCGGAGTCTTCGGAGCTTGCCGATGGCTTGTCTCGCCCAGCAAAGAGACCATCGGCAAACTGCGTTTGCCGATGCCACCCGGAGCTGAATTCCACGACGGCAGTTCGCCTGAGCCTCCGGCAGACAACTCCCCGCTTCCCACAAATCCTCTGAGATTCCCCGCGGCGTGTGCATCCCAACGACTCATCGGCACTCCTCTATTCCTGCCCAGCCATCCGGCCCTGCGGCGACCTGTGCGCCCCCGACGCCGCTATTGTGGCGGCTGGTGCGGATTATGCAAGGGGAATGTGGGCCGAAGTGGGATGTGGGAAGTGTGATGTTTGATGTTTGAAGTAAGAAAGAGGAAGTCCCGAGCCGGCCCTCCTTCTGACATCACACATCAAAAATCGAACATCACACTTCTCAAAACTTTCTCACCAGTCCCACGACGATCGCCTCGATCCGGCAGTTGTTGGAGTAGATAGGTTCGTAGCTCGTGTTGGCCGGCTGGAGCCTGGCGCGATCGGCCTCTTTGTAGAATCGCTTGAGCGTGGCCTCGCCCTCGTTGACCAGCGCGACGACCAGTTCGCCGTTCCGGGCGGTCTCGGCCCGCCGGCAGATCACGTAGTCGCCCGGGCGGATGTTCTCTTCGATCATGCTGTCGCCCGAGACGCGCAGGGCGAACAGCTCGTCGCCTGTGCCGAAACAGGATTTTAACGAGAGATCATCGCGGTTTTCCACCGCCTCGACCGGCAACCCGGCCGCGACGCGTCCCATCAGCGGAATGCCGTCGCTCGAAGGCTCGCACCCTTGCGGCTCGCGGGTCCGCGTGTTCTCAAGCAACCGTCGCCCCTGGACCGTCAACTTCAAAGAGCGAGCCCTGCCCGGCGAAGTCGTAAGCAACGATTTTCTTTGCAGCTCGCCGAGATGCTCGAACACGGTGCTTCGGCTCAGGCTCAACTGCGACGCCAGGTCGGCGATCGTCGGGGAATAGCGTTGGCTCCCCTGGAACTGGGCGATGAGCCGGAGCACTTGAAGCTGCTTGGGGGTCAAACCGTCGATGAGATCTGCGTCTTTCGGCCGCATCCTGTGTCTGCTCCTTGCACGGGTTGTCCTGGGGCTGGGGGATCAGGGGTTTGCACTCGGCGGGCACATCGTGAATCTCGACGCACCGGGTCCCCGCCAGGGCGCCCATGATCTCCGCGATGGATTCCAGCACCCGCGTCAGAGGCCCGGACGAG
>CALMMH010000639.1 GCA_937868145.1 uncultured Phycisphaerales bacterium | reverse complement strand
ATGCGGGCGCAGCAAAAAGGCCGGGCTCCGCTGGCCCGGCCTTGGGTTGTTTCGGTTGTGGGAATCGTCGATCTACTTGGGCAGAGCCGCCTCCAGCGTGGCCAGGGCGTCGGCGTCGACCGTCGTGGCGTGCAGGTCGCCGAAGATCACGCGGTATTCGTTTTCCGCGGTTTTCCATCGCAGGAGCACCAGCGTCTCGTCGCCCGGCTTCACAACCTTGCCGTAGTAGGCGGGTTCCTGATTCTCCTGCACCAGCTTTGCGTGGAAGCCGCCGAGCATCTGGATCGACATCATGGGCTCCAGAATCACCTTGGCTTTCTCATCATCGGTTTTCGCCTGCTCCATCGCCTCGCGGAGCTTCTGCGCTTCGGGTGTCTGGCTGCTTGTGATGTCCTTCATCTTCTGCATGAGCGTCATCATGTTCAGGCTCTCGGGATACTCGCCGGTGAACGCGGCGTATCGTCTGAGACCTTCGATCGCGGTCTCCTCAGTCATCGCGGGGACCTTGATCCCGTCGCCCGGACCGGCGGTGTAATCTTGCGGCAGGTTCGGCTCGAACTCGGCGGCGCTGACCGGGACGTCCCACTGGAAGTCACGGATGACTCCTTCCATCTCCATCTGCTCGTTGACCTTGATCTTCATGTCCATGCGGACCGGCAACCCGGTCTTGGCATCGACCCAGATCTTAACGTCCACGTCGCCCAGCGTGCTGCCTGCATACTTCGGGTCGGTGGTCTGGAACCCCTCGACCTCGACGCCGTCCACGACGCTCTTGCCGAGGTCCTGGTATTGGCAATTCAGAACCTGACGGATCATGATGCGAGGATCGTTGTTCTGCTTTCGCATCTTCTCGAACATCGAGTCGTCGAGCTCCATCCGCATGTACTTCTTCATCTTCGGCATGACGACCATCATCATGTTGCGTTCGGGCAGCATGTACATCTGCTGATCCATCTCCATCCCGGTGTTCGGATCGGTCATGCTCATGTCCATCCGCATGCCGTATCCATTGGCGATCAAGGCGGAGCCTTCCATGTTCGTATTCAGCGATTTCGAGTCTTGCATCTGGCCTTTCACATGCATCGTGATTTTGTACGCGAAGGCCTGCACCTGTTCGACCCTGGCGAGCACGTCGGCCAGAGCCACGGCCGGCTGGGTCCCGGTCCACAGGGACCATGCGGCCACGGCGACAACGACAATCGCCGCCGCCACTGCTATTTTGGCAATTGAACTCTTCATGATCAGTCTCCTGATGCGAAGGCCCGCCGTGGCCCGTTGGGCCGACTGGAGCCGTTCGCTCTGTTCTTGAATGATTCGGTTCATCACGCGTTCTTCCAGGTCGGTTTCCGCCGTGGCCCGGGCGCTGCGGACCAGGCTTTGCCGAAGGGTCTGCAGCTCCTTCAGCTCCGCCCGGCAGGCTTCGCAATCCTTGAGATGTTCCTCGACGGCGCGCTCTTGAGATTCATCGAGCAGTCCCTCGAAGTACGCGACCAACAGCTCTCTGCATTCTGCGCAGTTCATCATTTCACCTCGTGTGTTTCCCGCCGCTGCTGCAAGGCGTTCCGCAGCAGGGCGTAGGCCCGCGATAGCGTCACTGTCACCGTGCCCAAAGGCATCTCGAGTTGCTCGGCGATCTGCTTGCACGATTGTCCGCCGTAATATCGCAGCAAGACCACCGTTCGATAGGCTTCGGGCAGACCGGCCACAACGGTCTCGAGACCGAAATCCTCGGAGAGTTCAGGCTGTGACGCCTCTTCAGAGAAAGCGCGGATCGATTCGCGTTTGCGCCGGACCCATTTCTCTCGTTGCAACTCCTTGGCCACGTTGTCGGCGATCGCCAGCAGCCAGGGGAAGAAGGATTCGGGCTTCTGGAGTGTAGTCATTTTGAAGTACGCTCGAACAAACGTCTCCTGGGCGGCCTCCTCAGCACTGTCCCTGCGGCCCAGCTTGCCGGCAAGGTGGGCCAACAGAACCGGCTGATATCGTCGCACCAAGTGGCGAAAATCGTCCGGATGGCCATCCAGACATCGCGCGACGCAGTGTTGATCTGTTTCCGTCATGTGTACCTCAACAAACTCTCAAGGATTGCGTTCTCGCTATATAGTGCGGCTTGTGCCTATTTTGCGACAGAAATTGCAGAGAGAAGGAAATTTTGTAACACCAGGGCTTTCCGTGCGTCTGTACTGGAGAAGCTTGGATTTTTCGGTCCGGTATGAAGAGACGCTTTGTATCGCATGTCTTTGCGGAGGGGCCTGCGATTCACAAAGAATTCCCTTGACACCCGATCGAATGCGCGGATATCATCAAGAATGGAAAAGCATGGAGGATCGGGCCGATTTGTGTGCGGCTCCGGTCACAGGAAAAGCAGAATCCCAGGTTCGCGTGAACCGCAGGTCACTCCCGTTGGAGCGACAGAAGTGCCGGGTTCCATAGCGACATTCTTCACGTATGGGATCTAGTGGAGGGACTGACTGCCATGTCAACGTGCGGTAGTCCGGCGAGATGGAGAGCGGGTGAAAGCCATCGAACGGATCGACGGTTCGAGGTTCGACAGGCACTGACATACCTTGCCGCGGAGCACCTCTGCGGATCCGAGAATCGGCGGTCCCGCAGTCCCCCTGAATAGGGTCACTATCCCCTGTACAAAGCAATAAAAACCCGGCTGCGCTCCGCCGCCGGATGCGTCCAACCGATCGATTCGCAGCGGATGCACCCATGCGGGCCTGGAGGCAGCCGGATTGTGAAACTCAATCATCATCGCAGAACGGCCGGCACGGACGCGAAGCGCGATGTGCTCGGGGAATGTCCGGCCTCATGCGATTGCCTAGGAGAATATTACCATGTTCGAGCGAAAAAGTCAATTACTGGGTTCAGGCACGCTGCCGGCGATGGTCATGGCCCTGTTGATCGCCGCGTCGGCGACGGCAATCGCCGATGGGGGCGGCCCAATCTGTGTCAGCACCGGCGGCGATTACTCCGGAGTCGTAGGGCAACCCGTGGAGTTGAACGCCGGCTCGTCCACGAACGGAGACGATGGCGTGATTCAAGGATACTACTGGGACTGGCTCGGAGACGGCGTGTTCGAGTGCGTCAGCTTGCCGAAAAGCACACACACTTGGCACTCCGCTTATTCGGGCACTCTGACCCTGTACATCTGGGACGATCACAACGATCTCGGCGTCGGCGAGTGCGCGATCAACATAACGGGCCCGAAGAACACTCTGACGGCCACGCTGAAATCGAATGCGGACCTCCACGTCTGCGGCCCGCGGTGCTACCACACCGGGCTGGCCTTCCCGTCCGCGAGCACGCTGGCGACGACAGTGCCCGGCTCGACGTTCACCGTGCTGGACGCCGCCGGCGAGGCGGTCGCCTACGAGAACACGACTCCGCCCGAGGGATGCGCGCAGGTCGTGTGTTGGCCGCTGTACATGGCGGGGACGTATCAGGTGAAGGCGGTCGGAACCGGCAACGGCCCCTTCGAGCTGACGATCTGCGCCTTGCAGGACGATGTCGTCGTCGCGGAGAAGACCGTCGCCGGGACGATTTGCGAGGGAGAGACCGCGACGGTGAAGGTCACCGGCTCCTATGCCGACGGGAAGTTGGCGGTCGCGTTTGACGAGCCGACCTTCAGCCCGGGGCTGTGCGTCGAACCCAGCGAGATCTCGCTGGTGGTCACTGCGGGCAGCACGTATGAAGTGCCGCTGACGATCCGGGAAGCGTTCGTCAGGGCGCCGCTGACGTCGGTGGCGATCAGCAATGAGGACATCGCGGGCTCGGTGAACAAGGTGGCCGCCGGAACGATCAAGTTCGAGCCCCAGAACTTCGACATCGAGGCGGGCAGTGAAGCGAAGGTGACGGCGACGATTCCGGTGCCCATGGCGTTCATGGGCAAAGCCACCGGCTCGATCGTGGTCACCAGCACCAACGGGGCGCGCGGCGTCGTCAAGCTGACGATCTCGACGCCCGGGAAGTGCTCGCCGCACTGCAACGGCCCCATCCCTGTGACGGGGCTGGTCGGGCAGGCCGTTACGTTCGACGCGAGCGGCAGCTACGATCCGGACGGCTGGATCGAGCTGTACGGGTGGGATTGGGACAATGACGGCGATTTCGATCAGTACATAGACCAGGCCCAGATCACGCACACATGGAACGCTCCGTTTGAGGGCAAGGTGCGGCTGATCATCTTCGACAACGACGATATGTGCGCCGACGACTACGTGAACGTGACCATCACGGCTCCGGCTCCGTGATCGTTCGCCGGAATCTATCTTCCTCCGGGAGCGAGGGTTTGGCGGTTGAGGGCGTCCTTC
>CALMMH010000638.1 GCA_937868145.1 uncultured Phycisphaerales bacterium | reverse complement strand
AGGAGGGAATTGCGGAGTGTGCCGTCTTTGAGTTTTATGACGGTGGTGACTTTGGTGAGGGTTCCCGGGGTTTCAAGAGGAAAGCCGGGCCAAACGAGCCCGGCTTCGTGAGTGTTGCTTCGTTGCGCGAAGGAAGACTGCTATGGCGTCTGCTGGAGGTCCACGTGAACCTGGATGAGGGCCTCCTGCCGACTTTCCTTCTCATTGTCGGCGTCGTTGTGGTCGGACCACGTGTCCTTGACTCGGATCAGCATAGCTCCGCCCGGCTCCATGGCGACGTTTGGAATTTCGAAGCCGTCGCGGCCATCGTGGAAGGATATCGTGGATCGGATTTCTGTGCCGTCGTCGGAGACTGTGGACAGCCAACCAATGCCCAGCCCGCGTGCCTTCTGATCATCCGTCATCGCGAACGTCGCGGTCTGGCCCTCGCGTATCAGGACCGAGGGCGACGCCAAACATTCGAGGGTCTGCGAGGCGTCGAACGACTCGGCCTGCCCACGGCCGATCACCGCGAAGTACACTTCCGGGTCCGCAGAAGCCTGGATGAATTCGATTCCCGAATCCTTGAGAGACTGCCATATCCCTTGTTTGTCTGGCGGGACCGGAAAGAAGTGGACGACGCACCGGATTGTGCGATCGCTGGGATTCGGCGTCTGTTCGCCGGCCGCCGGAAATTCCGCAGACGCATCGGTCGTATCCCCTGTGATCATGCTCTTGAGCCGGGACAATGTCGAACTGACCGCGTGCCTGGCCTGGCTGAAGGCCACGGACCCTGTGCCCAGGCCCAATACGCCGAGAAGGAGCAGGACAACTGCGATCCCGGCGGCGATTCTCTTTGGCTTCTGCGTCATGATGATTGTTCTCCCGTAACTGAGCAGGCTGAACGCCCGCGTTTTCCTCTTTTGCTGTGCGTGCACTTCGGCGAGATCGTTGAGTGTCCGCTCTCGCCTCTCGGTGTCGGCCTCGACATGAAGCTTTCGAATGGACTGCTCGATCTGCTTTGCGGACTTCATTTTTCCACCTCGCCATTCAACAGGGACCGCAACTTGTCGATCCCGTAACGATACCGGCTCTGGACGGTGTTGAGGGACGTCCCCTGGACCGCGGCGATCTCGCGGAACGCCAGGTCGCCCTTGAGATGCAGGACGACGACCTCCCGCTGTTCATAGGGCAGCATCGCCAATGCGTCGGCCAGCCGGCTTAGCTCCTCATCCTGAATCGCCCGGCTCAGCGGCATTGCTCGCTCGTCGGCCTGCGGCTCTTGATCCTGCGGGACCATCGCGTGACGCCTCGCGGCCCGCAGCCGGTCCCGGGCGAGATTCGCCACGCAGGTCGTCAGGTAGCTCTTGAGGCTGCCGGCCAGCCGCAACCGCTCGGGCGACTGGGCGAAAGCGACGAAGACGTCGTGGACCGCGTCCTGCGCGGTGTTGACGTCGCCCAGGAGCCCGGCGGCCACCGTCAGCATGACGCCTTCGTACTTTCGATAGATGCGGCACAGGGCGTCCGTGCTGCCGTGCTTGAACCGCAGGATCAGGATCTTGTCTTCCATCGTATTTCGCCAACACCAGAGATCAACGGCCGTTCATCATTCCTTACACGAGGGGCCGGCCTGGATTAGTCTACGCCAGTCCGACTTTTTTCACGAGGACCGAAAGCGCATAAGAAAAGCCGCCACAGATTCCATGGCGGCTTACTGGTTCTCGGACGGGAGTCTGTCACTCGAGGACGCGGGATATGCCGTAGGGGCCGTAGACGACGCAGGAGGACTTGTCCTCGATCATGCGGAACTGGACGATCATCTTCTCTTCAATCTTCGTGTTGTCGCCGCGTCGGAGCACCGAGGGCATGACGATCAGGGCGCCCAGGGAGGATTCGCCCGTTTTTCCGGCCGGGCCGATCTGAACGATCTGGGCGATCCGATCGGACTTGCCCGTTCTCAGAAGGATCGAGCGGAGCATCTCGTCATCCCAGTTCCTGCACAGCGGGCTCAGTTTCCGGAGGGTCGCCAGGTCCCCATCGATCACGGCCTGGTACGTGGTCCGCACGATCTTCTCCGCCGCTTCCTGCGGGGTCAGGCCGGCCGTAGGGAGGCCATCGTCAGGGTTTGAGAGCAGATCGATATTCTCTTCCGCGATCGCCAGAGGCTTCTCCACATAGGCCGGGTCGCCCGGGATGTGGACGTCGAACAGACTGTCCGGCAGATCTTTGTAGTAGGTGATCCGGGTGCTGTCGCACACCGGCTCTCCGCTGCGGTCGAGATTGTGCCAGCAGGTGTAAGACACGGGCAGCTTGCTGGCGACGTCGAACACCACGGTCCACGACTGCGGGCCATCGACATCAACGAGGCTGCACAGAAGCGTCACGCGGTCCCGTCCGGTGGCGGGGTCCTTGCCCTGGAGCACCTGGGCGCCCTGGGCCTTGGCGAATGTTTCGAGAAACTCGGGTCCCAACCACTGGGAGAAGCCCTGCGTGATGGCGTTTTCGAAGAATACGGTGTTCGGACCCGGGTCGTAGAGATAGGTCGATCCGTTCTTGACCCAGGCGATGCCGCCGTTGCTGTCGCGAGCGACGACGTCTTGCGACTGGGTCATGGACTTGTTGGCCCGCATCCAGGATTCGAAGGTCCGCCCGGGGATGGTCCCGGTTATGTGGATGGCCCGGTATTCCTTGACCGCCTCGATCGCCTGTTCTATGGCCCAGACGGGATTGGTGAAGCTGTCGACAACTGCGAACAACACCACGACGGCGACAGCGGCCGCCGCGGTCAGTTTGCCTGCTTTGCTTGTCATGATCGTTCTCCAGATCGAATGGCTCGCGAGAGCCATGGGTGGTTTGGCTTTGTGCATGGCCGTCAGCGCCGCGGGCAGGACCTTTTCGTCCACCCGGTCGCCGGCGGGAGTCTCAAGGCTCCCCAGATACGTTTCGACCATGCGTTTCATGTCTTTCCTGTCGCTCATGATCCCAACTCCCCATTCAGAATTGAACGGAGCTTGTCCAGGCCGTACCGGTAACGGCTCATCGCGGTGTTGATGGAGATCTCTCGAAGCCTGGCGATTTCCCGAAATGGCAGCTTGCTCTGCACGTGCAGGACGACGATCTCCCGTTGTTCGTCGGGCAACTCGGCCATCGCTGCGTCGAGTCGGGCGACCATCTCCCGGCTCATCGCCGCCTGCTCCGGCCCGATTCCGTCGGCCGCTCGCGGCGGGACCTCGTCCAGGTCTACTGCATTGCGACGTCGTTTCATGCGGTTCAGGTCCCTTGCCCGGTTGGCCACGCAGATGGCCAGATAGCCTTTGAGGCTGCCGCGAAGCTCGAATCGCCCGACGCTCCGTGCGAACTCCACGAAGACATCGTGCAGCACGTCCTCGACGCCGGCGCGGTCGTTGAGCAGGGCCGCGGCCTCTTTCAGCAGGCTGTCGCGGTACTTCTCGTAGATCCGGCACAAGGCCGCCGGATCCCCGCGGTTGAACCGCCAGACCAGAAATCTATCCTCGATCATCTGCACCCAATTCATCAAGCTTCAACAACCGGTCGTCAAGGATGGAAACGTCCGAGGCCATCATTCTAGTCTGTCCCATGCGAAAATAGAACCCATCGTGGCAACTCGTAGGGGCAGGCTCCGTGCCTGCCCTCCATCTGTCCTCGCAGGGGGAAATGAGGAGGGCAACCACAGGGGTTGCCCCTACGGATTGACTCACCCCGCTGGTCGTGCTAACGTGTCCCCGATGGCGAGGGCGGAAAGGCAGTCGCTTATTCTGTGCGAAAGGAATCGTTGATGTTGATCGAGTTGGACCAGTTGGAGGAGTCTCAACAGGCGCATGATCTGCTGACCGGCGCGATCGTGCCGCGGCCGATTGCGTGGGTGTCCACCGTGAACCCGGCGGGCGAGCACAACCTGGCGCCGTTCAGCTTCTTCACCGGCGTCGCCTGGCGGCCGGCGACAATCGCGGTCTCCATCGTCAACCGCAAGGACGGCAGCGAGAAAGACACGCTCCGCAACATCCGCCAGACGAAGGAGTTCGTCGTCAACTCGGTCTCGGTCGAGCAGGGGCCGCTGATGTTCAATACCGCCCAGACACTTCCCTACGGCACGGACGAAGCGGGCAGTTGCCGCGTGGAGATGGTCCCGGCCGAACGGGTCGCGTGCCGGCGGGTCAAGGATGCCAAGGTTGCCTTCGAGTGCAGTCTGCTCGACGTGGTCACGGTCGGCAGCGGGTCGTTCGCAGGCAACCTCGTCCTGGGTTCGGTCCTGGCCCTCTACGTCGACGATCGGATCCTCCTCGACGGTCGCGAGATCTCCTGGTCCGGCCTGA
>CALMMH010000637.1 GCA_937868145.1 uncultured Phycisphaerales bacterium | reverse complement strand
GAAGTACTCGGGCGTCGTGCCGGTGACGCTGGTCGTCCAGTTCTGGTCCTCGCTGACGACGGGCAGGCTCGAGCGCAGCGCGGGCGCCGCGTTCTTCACGGTCGACACGTCCGACTGGATCGCGGTGAGATCGTCCCAGGTCAGTGTCGGCATCGTCCCGAAGCCGCCGTGCACGCCGCTCGCGCTCGTGGAGCCGGGGAGCACGACGAGCAGATCGGTCCCCATCGCCGCGAAGGCAGCCTCGACCTGAGCCTTCGCCCCCGAGCCGATCGCCATCATCGCGATGACGCCCTACGTGGAGAACCTAGGGTCGCACCTACGCATTTCACACTCCTTAGAGCACTTTGAGGATCTGTTCAATCCGCTGCCAGGTATCCCGCAGTCTCCTGTCGTGTTGGAGACATAGAAGTCTTCTGAATCCCATGCATCCCTTTGTCGTATTCGTTCTATTTGCCTGCTGGAGAAGACGTCTCGATGGGCAACTCGGGGCGCGCCGCCCACTCGCTCCAACTGCCGTCGTACCAGGACACATTCGTATAGCCCAACAATTGCGAGAGCACAAAGAACGTTTGACTGGCCTGGTGGCCCGTGCGACAGTAGACGATGACCTTGGTGTCTTTGCGCGGGATCAGAGCCTGATAAGCCTTCTCCAACTCGGCAACCGGCTTGAACGCCGTGTACTTGCCTGTCTTGACCACATCCTCCGTGTAGGGCCGATTGAGGGCCCCCGGAATATGGCCGGCCCGGGCCTCGTCCGATTTCTGGCCGCTGTAGTAGTCGGCCGGGCGGACGTCCAGAATCACGGCGTTTTTACGATCCACAGCCTCCAGAACAGCGATGTAATCCACGGTGAACCTGTCCGCCTCGCCGCCAACGGGATAGGATGTCGCAGCGACGGATGGCAGATCCACGCCGACGGGTCTGTCCTCGGCAGCCCACCTATCGTAGCCCCCGTTGAGGATACTGTACGGCGCATGCCCCACGCGTTCCAGGGCAACAGCCGCCAGCGTGGCGTCGTGCACCTTGGCGCCCGGCACAAGAACGACGGCGCTCTGTGGAGTGATCCCCATGAGCGACAGATGGCGCGCCAGCATGTCGGCAGGCAAGAGCTTGGACCCAACACCGCCGATGTTGCCCCGCAGGTGTTCGACGTCAAAACGCAGGGAGCCGGGGATGTGGCTGGTGTTGTATTCCGGCTGCGTCCGCATGTCGAGGACCACGAGACCAGGCTGCCCGAGCTGTCCGGACAACCATTCGGGTTCCACCAGGCGAGGGAGCTTCTTCTCCGTCGGCAGTTGCAGCGACGGAGTCGGACTCGTCGGCACGGTCAGGAAGTACTGCCGCCACTGGTTCACCCGGGCAGTTCCCGCGGGCGTCAAGGGCTCAGAGCGCAACGAGACCGGCTTGAGGCAACGCTGGACGAATCCGTCCAGTCCGTCCGTCAACATGTAGACATTGTCGAACCCGCTCCTGGCGAGCGAGTCTCTGGCTTGGGCCGGGTGAGTCATGCCGTTGGAATACAGCACGATCATCCCACGATTGCGATAAGGCTGAAGATATGCGTGCAGTTCAGACATGGGCACATTGACGGCCCCACGAATGTGAGAACTCGCGTATTCCTCCGCCGGTCGGATGTCCACCAACAACAAGTCCTGCTCGCCACGGACCAGGCGCCCCGCCAGTTCCTCGGGTTCGATGTGGTCGGCGGCCTGGTCCACCTGCTCCAGCAGTTGTTGTTCGGTCGAACCGGCCGTACTCTCCGCCGGGCGTGCTCCGCCGGATGGAGACAGCGTCACCCCTGCCGCCAGGGCCAACAGGATCAGACTCAACGCCATCACGATGCCGGGCCGTATCCTGCTGGGGTTTCCGCGCGCCTTCTCCAGCCGCTCACACAGGGCAAAGAAGATCCCGCCGGCCATGACGAAGATGACCAGAAATGCCCCTTGAGACATACCCAGACTATCGTAAACGAAAAGCACGCCTCGCTGGCCGGCCGTATATACCGACCTGACGAGGCCATACGTTTCGTTGAACAGGATGCTGCCGAGAGCGGTCCCGCCCAGGAAGATCAAGGCGTCCAGCTTGGCTGAGGCGACTCCCGCCGCGGCGGTCCCAGGGCACCAGCCGCCCACGACAAAGCCGACGCCGAACAGCAATCCGCCGACGATCTGGGCGCCGTAGATGGTTGGAAGCAGATACACATCGTCCGGCTGCACCAACCCGAAGAGCCGGGCATAGGCCAACCCTATCGCCGCCACCAACACCGCGGTAAACATCACCTTGATGACGGTCATGTCCTTGAAGCAGAAGACCGCCGCGAGTTTCCGACTGCTGCCGAAGCCGGCGCGTTCGAGCACCAGGCCGAACAGCATGCCGATGACAAGTGCCGCCACGAAGGCTTGGGTCGAATCGAGCGCGTCGACCGAATAGAACGAGCTAATCATTCCATTGCCTCCTTACCAGATAGGCGCATCCGTACCCGCCGACGAACACGCAGATCATGAAGACAAAACTGCCCGTCATGAGCTGGGCCGAGCCGGTCAGGGCCTGTCCCGAAGTGCAGCCGCCGGCCAGCCGACTGGAGAAGCCAACGATAACGCCGCCGACAAGAGCCAGGATCACACGGGTCCGGCGGGAGACACCCGCCGCACGTTCGAGCGAGGGTCGGATGCGCCCGGCCAGCAGCGCGGAGAAGAGCGCGCCCACGAAGATGCCGACGAACATGAAGACGAGGTAGTATCGCAAGGGCCGGGTCCCCCAACTGCCGAAATACTCGCTGGCCAGTGTGTGGCTCCGCAGAACGCACATCTCGGCGCCGGCCGCGATCCGAGCGATGCCTGCTGAGGCACCCAAGCCGGCGCCCAGGACAAGAAAGGACGCCAGCAGAACCAGCCCCAGCAGGACGCCGGCCAGATAGGGATTCATGTAGCGATTCGGTCTGATCTCTTTCTCATCCATAGTCTAGCACCCCGCACTCTTCTTGGTCGGTGGCGTTGGAACGGGCTTTGACGGGGCGGCAGGGGCCGGCGCCGTCGAAGGCGTTGCCCGAGCGGGCGCGCCCGCCGGCGCCAATGGGGGCGAGAGAGTCGGCGCACCGAGCTGAGTCTGCGACCAGTAGGCGTCCAACCCGCCAAAGACCGCTTTGATCTGGCGCTGTGTCTTCTGCGAGAGAATGCCGGCCACCGCCATGGCCAGCGATCCGTCGCGATCCACGATGATGAGCGGACCGGCGCCGGTCAACCAAGCCGGATTGCCGATCAGATCGGCGATCTCCACATTCACGGCCCCAGGCAGACTGTAGTCGGCAAACATAGCTGCGGGTCGGATGTCCACCAGGTCATAGGTGCCGGGAAGATCCAACATCAACCGGTTCAGCTCCGCCGCACAGATCCGCTCCGGCAAGGGAACCACCTTCTTGGGCACGGTCGCCCCGGTGGTCTTGGTCTCCGCGCCATATACCGGATAACCGGCGCTGATCCATGCCTCGCTGCCACCGGCCAGACTGGTGACCTTCGTGAACCCTTTCCGCTCCAGAACCCCGATCGCCATCGTCGACCGATACGCGGAGTTGCACACCGCCACCACCGGTTCGGTGGGATTGAGCTTGGCCGACAGCTCGCTGAGTTTGTTCAGCGGCAGATTCAGGACGGTCCCGATGCGCAGGCCCATCCATTCATTCGGCAGCCGAACGTCCACAATCAGCGGTTCGGTCCCGGCTTGCATCGCGGCGTAGAGCTGTTGCGGCGGCACGAGTTCGTTTTTGTTGGTCGCCAAACCCGCCTTCTGCCAGTCGCTGAACAGCACGTACTGGCCTGAGTAGCCCACACGGTGCAGGCGATGCAGAGCCTCCTTCAGGTCCTCGGTCTCGCCACAGAGCACGACATTGGAGCCCCAGGGCACCATGATGCCGACCCAGGTTTCCATCCGGCCGCGAAGAGCGATATTGACCGAGTTGGGGATGTGGCCGGCGGCGTAGTCCGTGGCATCGCGGATGTCCACGACGTAATACTTGGCCGAATCTGTCAGCTCCTGACCCGGGGTCAGTTTTGTCGTCAAAGGCTGTTCCCAGTCGACCAAGTCCGGTCCCTTGCGATTCATCGCGGCGTCGTGTCCGAAGTACTGCGGCGGCTCGCTCAGGTCCGACAGCACGGCCGTGACGAACTCGGACTTCGCCTTGTGTTGCAGGTAGGGGTTGGAACTGCGTTCTTCCCCTATCGTGGAGTGGGGGCTGTCTCTCAGGTGAGCGCCGCAGAGCGAGCCTGCTCCGTGGGCCGGAAAGACGAGCACGCCGTCGGGCAGCTTGGAGACTTT
>CALMMH010000636.1 GCA_937868145.1 uncultured Phycisphaerales bacterium | reverse complement strand
GCATGTCGAGAATGCTGCTGCGGGACTGATGGGGGTCTTGGCTGTACGCAATCACGGCAGAATTCATGACTGTTCTACCAGTGCGGACTGTGGGTTTCGCGTAGGTCTCGACTACATCGGCGGATTGGTTGCCGTCAATGAAGCCGACGGCGAGATTCGCCGTTGCTCTGTCTCCTGGGCGGCCATGGGAAAATTCGATCGGGGCGGCTTGACCTACTGGGGAGGAATCGCCGGACACAATCTCGGCAGCATCGCCGAGTGCCACGCCTCCGCTTTGGTGGGCGGCGAGATCGCCCGGTGTGCCGCTCTTGTAGGACTGAACGATGGGATCGTCGCAGACTGCTATGCTGATGGTTACAGCGCTATTGCGGGCCTGGTCTATTCGAATCATGGCAAGGTCACGAACTGCTATGCGGCGGTTATCGTTCCCTCCGGCAAAGGCAGGGGCGGTCTGGTGAGCGAAAATGCAGGCGGGACGATCACGAACTCGTACTTCCTGGCCGAGACGGATGGCGGCGGGCCGGACAACGGTCTTGGCGCGCCTCTTTCGGACGCACAGATGCGGTCCCAAGCCAGCTTCAACGGATGGGATTTTGATGCGATCTGGCGCCGCAGCGAAGGGGAGGGGTATCCCCGTCTGCGTTGGGAGGAGGCATGCGAGCCTTAGCGGGATACGCCGGATGGCGGGAAAATGGAAGAAATCCCCGGGAGCGATCGAAAGTCCGCACTTTTTTCCGGGATATGGGTATAATGAAGAGGGTGGAAGCGGTTGTCATCTGATTGTGTGCTGACGTATGCACTGGTGAAGCCATTGATCCTGAGATCGGGAGGATGCAACCATGGCTCTCTGGGTAGTGCTGGTGTCAGTTTGGATTCTGTCGGGCGTGCTGGCCTACTTCGCCACGGAGGTAGCGGTCCATCACTGTGACCGGCAGATGTGGGACCGGGGGACGCGGGAATGCGCTTTGGCGTGCAGCATTCTGCTTGGCCCCCTGTACCTGCTGATCTCGGCGGAACTGGCATTCTTCGCCCTGGTCGGTGAAGGTCTCGCTCACGACAAAGTGCGGCATTACAAGGACTCATAATCGGTGAGTCCGACACTCGGTCGCACTGATTCACGTCAGACCCGCAGGGGCGCTGATGCAGGGAGGTTCCTACGGCCAATTTCCCGATCACTTACGTTTCCGAGACTTCCGTTCTCCGTGCCCCCGAGGTTGGATCGTCCTGTGAATCATGCTATGGGAGCCACGATGTAAAAGCCGCGGAAGCTTCTATGCCTTTAGGGGTACAACCTGTCTTTGTTATGCCGATCCGCTAAGCTGGGGAACTTCGGATGAATGGGTTTTTTATTGACAGGGGCGTCATTTCAGTTTAGTATAACTGCGTTGGTGCCGAATAGTTACGACGGCTTGTTGTTTGTAACCGTCTTGAAGGATGGACCACTCGACTGCAATCGCCGCGAGGTAAGGGTTTTTGTGCCGTTTCTCCCGTCGTTTGCAGTCGGGCAGGGTCCAGGGCCCCCGGTTGCGGCATCTGCGTCGGGTGCTCATCAGAAATGGGCAACGGAAGGAATTTGGAGACGTCTTGATGTTGAGCGGACGAACCGTCGCATTGATCCTGATTATCGGATGTTGCACCTTGGGGACCGGTTTTGCACAGACTCAACCCCCGACTCTCGCCGATAACTGGAATGATTTCCTGCATTACACCAAGATCGGCCGCTTCGACCTGGCCAAGGGGTATGGCCAAGCCGTTCTTGAAAGCAATCCCGACCCGGCCGAGCTGTTCAAGCTCGTCGAGGAGAACCCCCAGGGCTACCAGCTGGCGATGAAGGTGGCCGAGACCGCTCACGACGACGAATTGGCCCAGTTGACCCAGAAGCTTCTGGCCGTCGTCGATCAGGGCCGTTTCCAGCGGCGGACCGAGCCGACGTTGATCGTCGAGGAGATCAAGCGGCTCAGCACCACTCTGCGAGGCAAGATGACCGCCACGCGTCGTCTGCAGGACGCCGGCGAATATGCCGTGCCTTTCCTGCTGGACGCCATGGGCGAGGCCATCCGCAACCCCGACTACGAAACCAAGTTGTCTGACATGATCGAGGTTCTGCCGCAGATCGGTCGGCCCGCGATCCGGCCTTTGACGGCCGCTCTCCAGACGAATAACGATCAACTCAAAAGTGAAATCATCCGCGCCTTGGGCAAGATCGGATATCCCCAGTCGCTGCCGTACCTCAAGTACGTCGCCGAGACTTCTCAGTCGATGGAGTTGAGGTCCCTGGCCGCCGAGAGCATTCGCCAGATCGACGCCCGGTCCGCCGGTTCGACGGCCGCGGCCATGTTCTACCAGCTCGGAGAGAGGTACTACTATCACGACGAGTCCCTCGCTCCGGCCAAGGATGTGAGCTTTGCGAACATCTGGTTCTGGGACGCCCAGGCCAATCGTCTGTCCCGCACGCCGGTGGATCAGGCCTTTTTCCATGAGTTGATGGCGATGCGGTGCTGCGAATGGTCGTTGCGGTCCGACGAGCAGTTCGGCCTGGCGATCGGCTTGTGGCTGGCCTCCTTCTTCAAGGCCGAGGCCACCGGAATCCCGATGCCCGAATATTTCGGGGAGAGCCATGCCGACGCATTGGTCTACGCGACGACGGCCGGTCCTGAGTATCTGCATCAGGCCCTGGCCCGCGCGGTCAACGATCGCAACGCCGCCGTGGCGCTGGGAGCCGTCGAGGCTCTGGCGACCACCGCCGGCGAGAGGTCTCTGATGTATGCGTTCGGACCGTCGCAACCTTTGATGCAAGCCCTGACGTTCCAGGATCGCGCGGTTCGTTTCAGTGCGGCGATCGCCATCGGCAACGCCGGGCCTCGGCAGGAGTTCGTCGAAAGCCGAGTGGTCGTGCAGAACCTGGCGGAAGCTCTCTCTCGCAGTGGTCAACAGACTGCATCGACCGAGCAGTGGACGCCGGAATTGGCCGAGAGCTACGCATTGCGGGCGGTCCAGGCCATGCATAAACTGGCCGTGAGCCGCAATCCGGTTGTCGATCTGTCGCTGGCCCTTCCGGCCTTGGTGCAGGCCACCAAGGATTCGCAGCAGGAGGTTCAGGTCCTGGCCGCCGAGGTCTTGGCCTATCTGAACAGTCCGAACGCCCAGCGGGCCATCGCGGAGATGGCGATGGAGACCGGCGCTGAGATGCCTGTGAAGATCGCGGCCTTCGGCGCCCTGGTTGATTCCGCCAAGCTCTACGGCAACATGCTGCCCGACGTGACGGTCAACGCCATCTATTCGCTGATCCAGTCGACCGAGACCGATCCGGTCCTGCGAGCCGCCGCTGCGGCTTCGTATGGGGCGTTGAATTTGCCCAGCCAGAAGGTCAAGGATCTGATCCTCGACCAGGCGAAGAGCTGAGTTTGATCCCACGCGTCGGCGGCTCCGAGCCGGTGGTTGTCTCGACAGAATAGGGGCCGCCATGCTCAGAGTTCCTTTGAGCCTGTTCTGTCGACGGTTCCGGTGTTTCCGCGAAGCGTCATGAAAGACTCCGGCTGTGGTATCCCGTCTGTCGTATCCACGCAACTGTTGCCCAGGGTGACATTCTGCAAGACAGGATCGAGTCTTTCCGCCGCATGTTCACGACACGTCCCGAAAAAACTGGAAAAAGTTGTTGGAAAGCTCTTGCCCGGGCGAAAAATGCGCGCAAAATAACTGCCTTGACTGAGACCGGCAGGCGTGCTGTCGAGCAGTGAATGCGTTGACGCTCGGATGGCATGTCGCGGCGTGAGAGCAGAGGAAAGGGCGACCGTTGGAGGTTGTCGGGAAGGGAAGCCGAGCCCTTGGTATGTTTTGCGACCGGCCGATTCCTTTGACGCCCTCAGTAGAAAAGGAGACCCAGGATGAGTTCAGTGGGCGTGGCGTGCAAAAGTATGACGATGACGGAAATCAAAGCCAAGGCGAAGACCTTGGGAGTGGAACCCGGGAAGATGAAGAAGGCCGATCTGATTCACGCGATCCAGATCGCGGAGGGGTGCACGCCCTGTTACGGCCGGTCCGCGGGAGAATGTCCCTGGACTCAATGCTGCTGGAGAAGCGACTGTTTTAAGGTCAAGCCGTAGGAAGCCGGCGATCCCCCGCAGGATGCCGCATTTCGTGTGGACCGCCGTTCGGGAAGGCTGCCGCGTTCCCGGTTGGTCCCCATGTCTCGGGACGTCCTTTTCCCTTGGATCGTCGGGAATTCCGTTGACAAGGTCGTGACATCGCAGTACCATAACGGCCCCGTGTCAAGGTGTATACTTTTCCTCCCTCGGAGCATACCCCTGATGAATCGCAGAGGGAACTTGCTATATGGACGCATTCAAGTCCAAGGAGAAGACAACGTGGCAAGAGGTACTGTGAAGTGGTTCAACGAGAAGAAGGGTTTTGGCTTCATCACTCCCGACGATGGTGGTGAGGATTTGTTCGTTCATCACTCCAAGATCGCAGGAGAAGGATTCAAGTCTCTTCAGGATGGTCAGGCGGTCGAGTACACTCCGGCTCCCGGTCGGAAAGGCCAGGAGGCGACGAACGTGAAGCCTTGCTGACCGAAAGACTTGGTCTGCAAAACAAGAGGCCCCGTCGATTCTCATGACGGGGCCTTTCTTTTGGATCTGATCGTGTCTTCCAGAGCGGTGTTCATTCTCGCTTGCAGAACGCTCGCAAAACCTCAACGTCCGCTATGCCTCCTGGGGATAGCCCGATCCTTTTCCAGGTGTGACCCATCCGGATCGACGCGCCAACCCGCGTCTTGCGTCTGTTTCGAACCTGTCCCGACAGAGCGGAAACTCAGAGGGAGACGTTCGAGGCGATTCATCACCAGTCCTTGCCGTCGTCGTCGAAATCCTCGTCCTCATCCTCTTCGAAGTCTTCTTCTTCCTCTTCCTCCTCGTCTTCGTCTTCGTCGAGGTCTTCGTCTTCATCGTCGTCGAAATCTTCTTCTTCTTCTTCTTCGACGTCCTCATCCTCCTCTTCCAAATCCAGTACTTCCTCGAGCGGCTCGCACGTGCAGTTCGTGGGCTTCTCGCCACAGCTCGAGCAGACACCATCCTCGACGGGCGCGCCGCACGTGTTACAAGGGGTGCATCCACATGAATCACACATTAGTTTACCACCTCTTAAAGACGTTTTTTTCATCCGCGTTCGTTCTCCTACCAACCGGGCCCACGCCGAGCCCGTCTTTCAAATGTCGGAATCATCGTATGCTCGGCTCTACGAAAAGCAATACCCTTTGTGCAAATTTTTTCCTGGCTTTTTCCATGGTGGGGAAGAACGATTTGCGCCTTCTTCCCGGCCCTGGTTGTCGGGGCAAAACAGGAGGGGCAAATCGGGGTTGTTTCGTCTTTGGACTTGCGGGCCGTTGACCGGACGACGACAATGGATTCGTCTGCAATCGTTTCGTCTTTCTATTGAAAATGGACGGATTACCGGAGGTGATCTTATGAGCGAGAATCGAATGAATCGTCGCAGGTTTCTGGTGGCTGCGGGAGGATTGGGAGCAGGGGCGTTTCTGGCGACCGGAGTCGGAGCCTCGCCCGTCGAGACGCCGAAGAGCGGATCGAGCACGCCCCACGCGGAGAAGCTCGGCTGGCGGCTGTCGTGCAACCTGTACACGTTCCGCGATCGGAGCTTTTACGAGGCGATCGACGTGATCGCGGGTCTGGGCATCCGCTGCGTGGAGCCGGCGTTCTTCCTGCCGCTGAGCAAGGAGCACCCGGACCTTAAGACGAGCGAGTCGCTCTCCGCGGGCCAGCGCCGGGAGATGAAGAAGCGGCTGGAAGATCGCGGGCTGAAGATGGCCAGCTACTACGCGTCTCTCGAAGCGGACACGACCGCTTTTCGCAAGGTGTTCGACTTTGCCAGGGAGATGGGCGCCGAGACGCTCGTCGCCGAGCCGCCGGCGGAGGTGATGGAAGCCCTCGACAAATTGTGCCAGGAGTACAAGATGAACCTGGGGATTCACAATCATTCGGAAGCGGCGGGATCGAAGTACTGGCGTCCCGAGAACGTTCTGAAGGTCTGCGAAGGGCGCAGCAAGGCGATCGGTGCCTGCCCGGACACCGGCCACTATGTCCGCACGGGTCTGGACCCGGTCGAGTGCCTCAAGAAGCTGGACGGACGCATCGTCGTCGTGCATCTGAAAGACGCCGCCGAGATGGGCAACCCCCAGTCCCGCGACGTGCCGCTGGGAGAGGGCAAGGCGAACTACACGCAGGTCCTCCAAACGATGCATGCGATGAAGTTCCGCGGCCTGGCGACGATCGAGTACGAGCATCTGTCGCCCCAACTGGTCGACGACGTGGCCAAGTGCGTCAAGTTCGTGGAGAACTTCGCCGCCTCGGCGGACGCCAAGTGACGCAGGTTGTTCTGTCTGATTTGACGTACGAATTCGCATTCGAGGGTTTGACTCTATGAACACCGCGATTCATTCCTCAGCCGTGACGAGACTCCTGCCCGTTCTTTGCCTGTTCCTGGGGACGCAGATGCTTGCGGCAGAGACGACGGATTCGTGGCGGATCGGCGCGCCGATCGTCACGTATTGGGCGGGGCCCGCGATGACCGACGCCGCCGCACAGCAGATGGCCGAGGGCGGCTTCAATCTCGTCTGGTGCAACGAGAAGGAACTCGACGTGGCGCAACGTCACGGTCTGCGAGGCCAGCTTACCGACGGTCTCCTTTCGCCCGCGTCGCTCGACGACCCCCAGCGTCTCGAGCAATTGGACGCCCTGATCGCCCGCGTCCGCAAGCACCCGGCCCTCTACGCCTACCACCTCGTCGACGAGCCCAGTGCGGCGAAGTTCCCCTCGCTTGGAAAACTGGTCGCGTACCTGCACGATCGCGATCCGCAGCACCTGGCCTACATCAACCTGTTCCCGACCTACGCCAACAACGAGCAACTGGGCACGAAAGGGGACGTGGTCACGGCCTACCGGGAGCACCTTCGCCTCTACGTCGAGCAGGTCAAGCCCTCGCTGATCAGCTACGACCACTATCAGTTCGGACTCAAGGGCGACAGCCAGCAGTACTTCTTGAACCTGGCGATGATTCGACGGGCGGCGCAGGAGGCGGGCGTGCCTTTCCTGAACATCGTGCAGGCCTGCACCTGGGCGCCGGACGCGATGCGAATCCCGAATCCGGACGAACTGCGGTATCTGGTCTACACCACCGCGGCCTACGGCGCTCAGGGAATCAGTTACTACGTGTACGCCCACCCGAACCACTACGGCAGCCTCGTCAATCTGGACGGCGTGCCCGGACCGCTCTATCACGCGGTCAAGTCGTACAACCGCGAGTTCGCCGCGATCGCAAAGGAGCTCCAGCCGCTGCGGTCGCTCGTGATGTGCCACACGGCCATGCAGGAAGCCGGATGCGAGCGGCCGCCTACGGATATGCGTGTTCGACTCGCCGCCCCTGCGTCTGTTTCGCCACGCGGTTTCCTGCTCGGCTACTTTGGAGCCGCCGAGAAGCCGGTTCACGTCGTGGTGGTGAACCTGGACTACGCCGCGGAGGCTCGCACCTCGGTTGTCGGACCCGGCAAACTGGAGTGCTTCGATGCGACAACCGCTCAGTGGGCGGGGGCGAAGGATGCCCCGGTCGAACTGGTCCTGCCGCCCGGCGGCGGAGTTCTCGTGCGGGAGGCCCGGTGAGACAGATGAGATCTCTCGATTGGATGTGTCGTACGACATGTGTGCGTCTGGCCGTCTGTGCCGTGGTGTTTCAGATCGTTTGCGGTGTCACGTTCGCCGGCTGGGAGGAGCGGTTCGCCCAACCGCCGGCCGATGCCCGGATCCTGAAGATCATCCACAACTGGCCCGACCAGTCCGAGGCTCAGGATGGATTGATCCACAGGCTCGGCGGACAGGGTTTTGGCGGCGTCGTTTGCAACGTGTCTTTCGATCAGTACCTCGAAAGCGAGGCCAAGTGGGCCGCGTTCACCCGCGCCGTCGAGGAGGCGAAGAAGGCCGGCTTTGCGATGTGGTTGTACGATGAGCGGGGCTATCCCTCCGGCAACGCCGGCGGCATCACGCTGCGGGATCACCCGGAATGGGAGGCTCGCGGCCTGCTCGTGGCCGATGCGGAGTCGCAGGGCGGCCCCGTCACGGTGGAGCTTCCGCCGGGGAAACTGGTGTTGGCAGGGGCCTTTCCGGTCCGCGACGGCGACATCGACATGACGCAGAGGATCGATCTTGCGGCCCAGGTTCAGGACGGCAAGCTCGACTGGAACGCGCCCGCAGGCCGCTGGCGCGTGATGGCGATCACCGAGGACCGCCTCTACGAAGGCACGCATGCCGAGGGGAATCTTCATGAGAAGATCCCCTATGTCAATCTGCTCATGGCCGAGCCCACGGCCCGCTTCGTCGACGTGACCTACGGCGGCTACGTCAAGCGTCTCGGGAACGACCTTGGCAAGTACTTCATGGCGACATTCACCGACGAGCCGTCGTTGATGAGCCTGTTTCTGCGTCCGATGCCGTATCGGCCGCTGCCGTGGATGCCGGCCATGGCGGCCGAGTTCAAGAACCGCCGGGGGTACGAACTGGACGCTTCGGTTCTTCCGGCGTTGGCGGCCGATGCGGGCCCGGCGGGAGAGAAGATTCGATACGACTTCTGGCTGACGGTGGGGGAACTCGTTTCCGAGAACTACTTCGGCCAGATCCAGGATTACTGCCGCCGGTGTGGCGTCCCGTCCGGCGGGCACCTGCTGGCGGAAGAGGGGATCGTCGGGCACGTCCCGCTCTATGGCGATTTCTTCCGCTGCATCCGGCGGCTCGACGCGCCGAGCATCGACTGCCTGACCAGCCTGCCGCAGGAGGTGCCGTGGTACATCGCCCGCCTGTTGAGCAGCGCCGCCGAACTTGAAGGCCGGCCGCTCGTCATGAGCGAGACCTCCGACCACAGCCAGCGATACCGGCCCACCGGCGACCAGCGGCCCAGGATCACGGTGACCGAGGCCGAGATCCGCGGGACCTGCAACCGCCAGATCGTTGCGGGCATCAACTGCATCACGAGCTACTACAGCTTCGCCGATCTGTCCGACGAGCAGCTTCGCCGCATCAACGAGTGGGTAGGCCGCTGCTGCACGGCATTGCGCGGCGGGCATCAAGTTGCCGATATAGCCGTGCTCTATCCTTCGGAAAGCCTCTGGACCCGATTCGTCCCTTCTCGTCACTGGGCGAGAGAGGCCGCCGCGGCGTCGCGAATCGAGAGCCTCTACCGGGCCGCCGCGGACAGCCTGTTCAACTCTCAGCGAGATTTCACGTTTGTGGACAGCCGCTTGCTTGAAGATGCTGCGGCCGAGCCGTCCACGCTGGGTCACGGCCGGCTTCGTTGGCGTGTTGTCGTTCTGCCGGGCGCCGACACCATGCCGCTGGCGGCTTGGGAGAACCTTGCCCGGTTTGTTCGGCAGGGCGGCGCCGTGATTGCGTTAGGCGATCTCCCGACCAACAGCGAAAGCGAGTTTCCGTCCTCGCGCGTTCAGTCCCTCGCGAAAGAGATTTTCGGGGCCGGCCGAGCGGGGCAGGCGTCCACGCGCGAGCCGCAGTCCCACTCGAACGCCGCAGGCGGCATCGGCGTCTTCTTGCCCTATGGTTTGGAGAGTCTGCTGCCTCTGGTCCTCAACGGTTTGTTGGAGTCCGACGTGAAAGTGGCCGAGGCGAAGTCGCCGCTGCGTGTCACGCACAGGCGTCTTGAGGACCGCGAAGTCTACTTTGTCATCAACGACAGCGTCAAGCCGTGGACGGGCCGTGTGGAGTTCGCTGCGGCGGGGACCGGAGAACGCTGGAATCCCGCCACGGGCAAAATGGAAGAGACCCTGACCGGCAATGGTGGCCAGTTGAGCCTCGAACCGTACGGCGCCGCCTTCTTCCGCTTCGTCTCGGCGAAACCGCCCCAGCGGCGAAGCCTTTCCGGCGGGGCACTGCCGAACCTTGCCTTGCGTGCGATTCCGACCGTGGAGCCGACGATGGGCCATGGCGAGTTCGTCCAAGCCGAGCTTACGAAGGTCGCCGGTTCCGACGCCGATTCCACGATCTGGCGGGCCGCCGCGGTCTTGACCAAGGCCAAGGTGGATACCCACCTCTTCACGTTGTTCCACTATGCTCAACCGCTGGATTTGAGCGATGCCGATTGCCTCGCCTTCGAAACCTGGGTGCCCGACGGCCAATCCACGCCGAACCAGATCCTGGTGATCCTCCACGAGCAGGATGGCGGCGACTTTCTTGCGGAGACCGGCCGTTCGCTGGCCGCCTCGGGCGGTGAACGCAGCTTCGTCGCCATGAGCCGTTTCCAGCTCGCGGGCTGGTCGAAAGACGCCGACGGCGTCCTGGACCTGCGACGTGTGAGCGACATTCGAATCGGGTGGGGTGGCTACTTCGGCCAGGAGCAGGAAAAGGTGGAATTCACTGTCGCGATGCCGCAGGTTGGTGTTGTGACGCGGAATGCAAAATGACCGCCCGTACGGTTGAACAAGTGCGTACCGAACCGCGCCGGTGGAACTTCCCACAAATTTTCTTGTACAGCCGGCAGGTTCGGTGTAAACTTTAGAAGCTTTAGCCTTTGCCGGCTGGGGCACGTCGCATCCGGGCGGACTGCTTGGTTCTGACGTAAGTTGTTACAAGTGAATACTTTGGAGAGGTGGCCGAGCGGCTTAAGGCGACGGTTTGCTAAACCGTTGTAGGGGGTAAACCCCTACCTCGGGTTCGAATCCCGACCTCTCCGTTGTTCCAAACGCACTTAGGTGACAATCGTTGCCTAAGTGCTCTTTTTTTTATGGGCTTACCGCCATCCGCAGCCCGGTCTACACCAGCCTCTGAGGGAATCAGTCCCGTGCCAATTGCAGCCGCACACGCACCATCCGAGTAAGCCGTTTCTGTACGTTCTTTGTAGGTCGGTTTGTAAGCGTCATCGACCGGCGTTTCACGGGTTCGAACGAACCGCGTGTGTGTGAGACAGTTGGCATGGAAGTTGCACTGTCCTGTTCTATGGCGGGGAAGACCTGCCGGCGATCGGCCCCAAGAGGCAGTCATGCAGGGTCCCAATCGTAGATTTTCGCTGCCTGAGAAGCGAATTCGTGCGTTTCGTATCGCTCGGGGGGCATAGGCCCGCGTGTTGCTCTTTGGAGGCGGGTTACGAAAATGTGGGCATACGAGAGGCGGTCTACAGAATTGTATGGCGGTGGTTGAGAATAGACGGGAAGATTGCGTCCCGCAGCTGGGACGACTGCACGTGATCGCAAAACTTCTGAGCGTGCATTTCGGTCAGGGAAAGCTCTTGCAGGAGGTGTTGACGGGCATGGAGCGGGAACTCGGACTGCGGCGGTGCACCATCATGTTGTTGTCGCCCAGCGGAGCCGAGTTGGTTTTTGAGGCGTCGGGCGAGACGGTCCCGCCGGTCGGCGAAGGAGTCTCGTATCGTCGGGGAGAAGGCGTCACCGGACGGGTGCTTGCGACCGGCGAGCCGGCCCTCGTGCGGCGGATTGTTGAAGAGCCGGAATTTCGCGGGCGAATCCATCGACGAGGTTCTGACGAGCATCACACGACCGGCTTCATCTGTGTGCCGATTGCCGTCGGTGCGACGGTCGTCGGGACGCTTGCGGCCGATGTGCCCCACGATGCCGCGTTATGCATTGAGGATGCCAGCCACATTCTCAGTATCGTCTCGTGCATGATTGCGCACGATGTGCAACTGCGTCGTGAGGCTCGGCTTCGCTGCCAGCAGCTCGAAGAGGAGAACCTCCGTCTCCGCGGCGAGTTGGGGGGGATCGAACGGCCCGGGAATCTCAAGGGAAATTCCCGCGCCATGCGTGAAGTCTTCCAGAGAATCCATCATGTTGCACGGACGGACACGACCGTGTTGATCCGCGGCGAATCCGGCACCGGCAAAGAGCTTGTGGCTTCGGCCATCCACTACGCCAGCAGACGGGTCCGCGGGCCGTTCGTCAAGGTCAACTGCGCGGCCTTGAACGAGAACCTGCTGGAAAGCGAGCTGTTCGGCCACGAGAAGGGCGCCTTCACCGGCGCGATGTACACGCGGATCGGCCGCATCGAAGAGGCCGGTGGAGGGACGCTCTTCCTGGACGAGATCGGCGACTTCCCGCCGTCGTTGCAGGTCAAGCTGCTCCGAGTCCTCCAGGAACGGGAGTACCAGCGAGTCGGGAGCAACAAGACCTTCGCTGCCGACATCCGTATCCTGGCGGCAACCAACCGCGATCTTGAGGCCGCCATGGCGGAAGGGCAGTTCCGCCAGGACCTATTCTACCGGATCAATGTCTTCGCGATCCATGTCCCGCCGTTGCGGGAGCGACGGGACGACATCATGCCGCTGGCCGATCATTTCGTCGTCAAGTACGCGGAGAAACAGGGCAAAGAGGTTCGACGGATCAGCACCAGCGCCATCAACGTGATGTACGCCTATCATTGGCCGGGGAACGTTCGCGAGTTGGAGAACTGCATCGAGCATGCGGTGCTGATGAGTCGGGACGGGGTGATCCATGCCTATGACTTGCCGCCGACGCTTCAGATGCCCGAGAGGGCGGGCGTCGCCTCGCCGGAAACGCTCAAGGCCCGGGTGGGACTGCTCGAACGAGATATGATCACCGACTCTCTCAAGCGCAACCGGGGCAGCGTGGGGTTGGCCGCCCGGGAGCTCGGCATCACCGAACGCATGATCCGGTACAAAATCAAGAAGTTGGGCATCGATTACCATCGCCTGTTTCCGAAGGAAACGTCGCGGGGCGGAACCAGACGCCCGTAGCTCCGCCCGTCGGTCATTCTCACGTCCGTCCTCATTGGGCCAGTCACTCCGCTTTGTTACAGAATTGTCACAAGGTCCCGCCGGCGCGACAGATTCGTCACAAGATCGTTGCGGAAGCGTATTTCGCGGTTGCCGAGGGACTGTGCCCGGGATGTTGTCCGCGCGAGCGACAATTTTTTCCGAGAGGAACCTCCCGCTCGCATGGCAGGCGAGCGACTGCTGGGCCGCTCGATTCGCAATCCTGCCTGATTTGCGGGCCCCGGCGTCATTGTCACGCGGGAAGTCTCGATGCGAACGCAGTCTGGCACGAGGGTTGCATAAGGTATCCGTGATGTCGAAAAGACATGACGCTCACAGGTTTGGTTTCCAGGAGAAATGTAGATGAGAAAAGTGGCCATATACGGCAAAGGCGGCATTGGCAAGAGCACGACGACCCAGAACACGGTTGCGGCGCTGGTGGAGATGGGCAAGAAGGTGATGGTCGTCGGGTGCGATCCGAAAGCGGATTCGACGCGTCTGTTGCTCGGGGGCCTGGCGCAGAAGACGGTGCTCGATACGCTTCGGGAGGAGGGGGAGGATGTGGATTTGGACGACATCCGGCGGGTCGGCTACAGCGGCACGCTGTGCGTGGAATCGGGCGGGCCGGAGCCCGGCGTGGGCTGCGCCGGCCGGGGCATTATCACTTCGATCAACCTGCTCGAACAGCTCGGCGCCTACGCCGACTCGCAGAGCCTGGACTATGCGTTCTACGACGTCCTGGGCGACGTCGTTTGCGGCGGGTTCGCCATGCCCATCCGCGAGGGGAAGGCCGAGGAGATCTACATCGTCTGCAGCGGGCCGAGATCAACAGGAAGACCGTCATCGAATGGAACCCGGAGGCGCCCCAGGCGGACGAGTACCGGACGCTGGCCCGCAGCATCGACGGCAACGAGATGTTCGTCATCCCCAAGCCGTTGGCGATTCCGGAACTGGAGAGTCTCCTGCTCGACTTTGGCGTGTTGGCGGCGTGACTGTTTTCCAGAACTCCACCCAGGACTTGAAAGGACTGCCGAATGATCATGATCAGGGCCATTGTGCGACCGGAGAAGGTCGATGAAGTGCTGTCGGCGTTGATGTACGCCGGATATCCGTCCGTGACGAAGATGGACGTGTTCGGCCGGGGCAAGCAGCGAGGCATGAAGATCGGGGAAGTCACCTATGACGAGCTTCCCAAGGAGCTGATTCTGACCGTCATCAACGACGGAGACAAGGACTTCGTGATCGATACGATCATGAAAGCGGCCCGGACGGGCTCCAAGGGCGCCCACGGCGACGGGAAGATTTTCATCACCCCCGTCGAGGAGGCGTATACGATCAGCTCGGGGCAAAAGCAACTTTAGCATCGGACGGTGCCGCCATGAAAGAGATTCTCGCGATCATTCGCATGAACAAGATGAACGAAACCAAACGGGCGCTGGCCGACGCCGGCGTCTCCTCGCTCACCGCCAGGAAGGTGGTCGGCCGGGGCAAGGGCAAGGTCGATTTCCTGTTGCTCCAGGGCGCCCAGGAAGGCCACGACGAAGCGATCAATCAGCTCGGTTCCGGCCCCAAGATGATCCCCAAGCGGATGCTGACCATCGTGACCCCCAACGACAAGGTGGACCTCGTGGTCCGCACGATCATCCGGGTCAACAAGACCGGCTCGCCCGGCGACGGCAAGATCTTCGTGGGCCCGGTGACCGACGCGATCCGCGTCCGCACGGGCGAAACGGGCGACGCCGCCGTGGCCGACCAGGATCCAATCGTCGCCCAATAGAGCGATCGCATCCGCCGAGGAAAGATTCTTCAAGACCGATCACGGATCGGAGGTGACATCATGTCGTCTTCACGACAAACCGATATGCATACAGTCAAGGACCAACTGCTCAAGGGATACCCGGCGAAAGTGGCGCGCAAGAGGACCCAGCAGATCGTCGTCAACGAGAAAGAAGGCTGCGACGCGGTTCCCGAGATCGTGGCCAACACGCGGACGATGCCGGGGATCATCACCCAGCGGGGCTGCACCTACGCCGGCTGCAAGGGCGTCGTGCTGGGTCCGACGCGGGACATCCTGAACCTGACGCACGGGCCCATCGGCTGCGGGTTCTACTCATGGCTGACCCGCCGCAATCAGACGAGGCCGGAATCCGACGACGATCAGAATTTCATGACCTACTGTTTCTCCACGGACATGCAGGAAAACGAGATCATCTTTGGCGGAGAGAAGAAACTGGCCGAGGCGATCCAGGAGGCCTACACCCTGTTCAAGCCCAAGGCCATCGGTATTTTTGCCACCTGTCCCGTCGGCCTGATCGGCGACGACATCCACAGCGTGGCCTGGAAGATGTCCGAAAAGCTGGGCATCAACATCTTCGGCTTCAGTTGTGAAGGCTACAAGGGCGTGAGCCAGTCGGCGGGCCACCACATCGCCAACAACCAGTTGTTCAAGCATGTGATCGGCCGGGGCCAGAAGCCGCCCGAGGCCGAGTTCAAGATCAACATGCTGGGCGAATACAACATCGGCGGCGACGCATTCCTGATCGACGATTTGTTCAAACGCTGCGGCATTCACCTGGTCTCCACATTCAGTGGGAATTCGACCTACGAAGATTTCGAGAACGCCCATCACGCGGACCTCAACTGCGTGATGTGCCACCGCTCGATCAACTATGTGGCCGATATGATCGAGAAGAAGTATGGCATTCCGTGGATCAAGGTGAACTTCCTCGGCGCCGAAGCGACCGCCAAGTCGCTGCGGAAAATCGCCCGGTACTTCGACGACGCGGCCCTGACCGAGCGGGTGGAGAAAGTCATTGCGGAGGAGATGGTGAACGTCCTGGCGGCGCAGGCGGAGATTCGCGCCCGCTGCGAGGGCAAGCTGGCGATGCTCTTCGTCGGCGGCTCGCGGGCCCATCATTACCAGGATCTCTTGGCGGAGATTGGGATGAAGACGGTCGCGGCCGGTTATGAGTTCGGTCACCGCGACGACTACGAAGGCCGCCGGGTGTTGTCGACGATCAAGGTCGACGCCGACAGCCGCAACATCGAGGAACTGACTGTCGAGGCCGATCCGCAGGAGTATCGTCCGCGAAGGAGTCCCGAGCAGCTCGCCGAACTGGCGGTCCAGGGCGTCGCGCCGAAGGAGTACGAAGGCATGATGGCCGCCATGGACAGCGGGACACTCGTGATCGACAACATCAGCCAGGCCGAGACGGAGAAGCTCCTGGCGATCTTCAAGCCCGCGATCTTCTGCGCCGGCATCAAGGAGAAGTACTCCGTCCAGAAGAGCGGCGTCCCCATGCTGCAACTGCACAGCTACGACTACGGCGGCCCGTTCGCCGCTTTCCGCGGCGCGGTCACTTTCTACCGAACCATCGATCGGATGATCCATGCCAGGATCTGGTCGCTCGTGAAGGCGCCCTGGAACACACAGGGCAAGCCCACGCTCGATGCGGAACTGGTGTGCAATTCGTAACCGAGGAATCAGGAACATGCTGCTTAGACATACATCCACGAATGTCGTCGAACGAAACGCTCTGACGGTCAACCCGGCCAAGACGTGCCAGCCGATCGGGGCCATGTACGCGGCCTTGGGCATCCACCGGTGTCTGCCGCACAGCCACGGTTCCCAGGGCTGTTGCGCTTACCATCGCAGCACGCTGACGCGGCACTACAAGGAGCCGGTCATGGCCGGGACCAGTTCTTTCACCGAGGGCTCCTCCGTCTTCGGCGGCCAGTCGAACCTGCTCCAGGCGCTGGACAATCTGTTCACCGTCTACGATCCGGATGTCGTCGCGGTCCACACGACCTGCCTGTCCGAGACCATCGGGGACGACATTCCCCAGATTGCGGACAAAGCCCGCGAAAAGGGCCTCATTCCGGCGGGAAAATACGTGATCCACGCGAACACGCCCAGCTACGCCGGCTCGCACGTGACGGGGTTCTCCACCATGGTCCGGGCGATGGTCGATTACCTGGCCGAGCCGTCGGCGGCCAAGACGCAGGCTGTGAACATCATTCCCGGTTGGGTCGAGCCGTCGGACATGCGGGAAATCAAGCGTCTCTGCTGGCAGATGGGCGTCGAGGCGACTGTCTTCCCCGACACCAGCGACGTGCTGGACGCTCCCCAGACGGGCGAATACGAATTCTATCCGAAAGGGGGCGTCACGGTCGGCGAACTCAAGCAAACCGGGTCGGCGATGGCCACGCTGGCGCTGGGCCACACCGCGTCGTCCGCGGCGGCCCGCGCCCTGGACACCAAGTGCGGCGTGCCCTGCGAGATCCTGGATCTGCCGATCGGCTTGTCCGCGACGGACCGGTTCGTCGACGCCTTGCGGCGCACGACGAACGTCACGGTTCCCCAGTACGTCGAGGATGAGCGGGGCCGCGTCGTGGACATCGTCACGGATATGCACCAGTATTTCAGCGGCAGGCGCGTCGCCCTCTGGGGCGACCCCGACCAACTGGTTTCGCTCACGGAGTTCCTGGTGGATCTGGACATGCGCCCGGTGTACATCGTCACCGGCACTCCCGGCAAGAAGTTCCTCAAACGCATCGACAAGGCACTGGACGGGCGCGTGCCGGAAGCGAAGGTCCGGCAAGGCCCCGGCGCCGACATGTTCCTGATGCACCAATGGATCAAGAATGAGCCCGTGGACCTGCTGATCGGCAACACCTACGGCAAGTACATCTCCCGCGACGACGGCATTCCGCTGATCCGCCACGGGTTCCCCATCCTCGACCGGATCGGGCACTCGTACTTCCCGACCGTAGGATACGCCGGGGCGATGCGTCTGTTGGAGAAGATCCTCGACGCGGTCCTTTCGCGGGAGGATCGCGAGAGCCCCGAGGAGAGTTTCGAATTGGTGATGTAACGGATGTGTGAGAAGACCCATGGATCGAGATCTGAACTCTCCTGCCGATGACACCACCCGCGCGCCTGCGATGCAGGACAGGTCCTACGTGGCGGTGGCCAGCCTGGAGGGGCGATGTGTCAACGAACACCTGGGCCACGCAGGGGGCCTGTGGATCTTTGGCCCAAAGGGAAACGGGTACGAATTGATCGAGATCCGACAGGCTCCGCCTCGGGGCGGCGGCGTCCAACGTTGGCGACAGCTTGCCGATCTCTTGTCGGACTGCCGGACCCTGCTCGCCGCGGCGGCCGGGGTCAGCCCGGTGCAGGCTCTGCAGGCCGCCGGGATCGAGGTCGCGATCGTCGAAGGGCCCATCGCACCGATCCTCGACGCCGTCTACGGCGGCGGCGACCTGAGCGTCTACTACCCGACGGAGGGTTGCGGCTGCGGGCCGAGCGACGAAGGGTTCACCCTGGCCGAACTCCTGACGGTTCTGGCGGTCATCGCAGTGCTGACGGGAATTCTGCTGCCGGTTCTCGGCCAGGTCCGCAAGACCGCACGGGCCCTGGTGTGCCGGAGCAACCTGCGTTCGGCCGGCCTGGCATTCCTGGCCTACTGCGATTCCCAGAATGGGTATCTGCCGCCGGCGTACACGTACGTTCCCGAAGCCGGCCTGAACGCGCAGCCGCGAGAGCCTATCCATGGAATCCGTCATTGGTCGGGGTTGTTGCTCGGTTCGCGATACACGACGGAGGACGCTCTGCACTGTCCCGAGATTCCGGAGGGGGGCCTCGTGCCGCGGAACACCGAGGAATCGAATCTCGACACCGGGCAGGCCATGGGGCTTCCAGGAATCGTCGATCAACAGGCGAAACGCTGCGCTTTTACCGTCAACGAAGTCCTGTGTCCCAGGAACCGGTTCAAGACGGGATTCGAGGACGCGCAGAAGCCGTCTCGGCTCGTCCAGCTCTCGCGAGTCAACCGCCAGCAGGGAACGATCCTTCTGACGGAGTGGCCCGCGGATTGGCGGATTGTCTCCGGTCCTGATTTGACTCTGTCGTGCAGCTATCTGCCGGTGCATGGCTTTCGAAGCCTTGGGCTGATGGTCGGGCCGGACCGATACGATCTGAATATGACCGCGGTGGATACCGAACGTCCCTGCCTGTCGACCGGCAACTACAGGCGAGTTGCGCCGGAAGACCTGTCCAACGTCCCGAGCGGATCACGGCGTTTCCCGCCGCGGTTAGATTGGGTCGGACGCAATCACGGGGGACTGACCACCCGCAAGAATCTCAAGGCGAGCAGCTTTTTCTATCTCGACGGCCACGTCGAGTCCAAGAGCGTCTACCTCACGATCGAGGAGACCGATTTTCAATGGGGCGACAAGATTTACAGTCTTACCGGTCAGAACAACATCGATTGATCGGGAGCGAAGAAGGAGGAATCCATGAGAAGAGCATTGATTGCAGTTCTGTTGTTGCCGGCGGTTCGGGGCTTCGCGGTCACCGGCTCGTTGCGTCCCGTCAACAACACGTTCGTGCTCAGTCCGGGCGTCGGGTCTCCGTTGCCCGACGCCAACGATCGGAACTTCGGCGGGTCGGGCTCCCTGTGCGTGTCTTCCTCGACCGCGCGGGCCTATGACCCGAATGAGGGAATCGATCATCAGCCCAAGGGGGAGTTCATCACGTTGCTGAAGTTCGACGCCTCTCTCTGCAAGGGCACGACGCTTTCCCGGATGACGTTGAAACTGGCGATCACCAGCGGCAACCAGTCGGCCAACGGAGCCTTCAACTACCTGGGAAGCCCCGGCGACTTCGATCTGTTGTGGATCTCGAACGATTGGCAGCAGGGTTACGGAACCCCCAGCGTGACGGCCGGCCCGGACGTCGGGATTACCTACACAGAGCTTGTGTCCCTGTTGGACAGCACGACTCCCACGTATCTTGAAACGCTCCACTATGATGCGAGACATCCCTACTCGGCGGGAGAGAACTGGTTTGCTTTCGAGCTCGATCTGACGGACCCGAATTATGCCGGACTGGTCGTCGCGATCGAGAACGACGAGATCGTGACGTTCATGCTCCACGCTCCCCTGAACAGCGGCGCGTGCTTCAACATTCGCGCCTATGTCCAGTGCAACAAGAACGGAACCTATACGATCCGGGACACAGGACCGTACCTGGAGGTCGAGACCACCCTGGCGGCCGGCGCGGTCGATTTCGACTCGAACGGAAGGATCGACTCGGCCGACCTGTCCTGCATCGTCGATCACTGGCAGGAAACCGGAGACGGCCTGGTCGGAGACATCGTGCCGCTGGGCGGCGACGGCGTCATCGACCTCCAGGACCTTATCGAATTCATGACATACTGGGAACCGTCCGAGACCCAGCCGACCACGGTCGAATGAGAACGCCATGCCGATTCATGCAGGACAGAAACGAATTCCTTGGGGTTGGCTGGTGCTGTTGAGCATCCCGGTGGCGACGTTCGCGTTCGTCGAGAAGTGCAGCGGCACGGCGCTGACGTTCACGCTCAAGAAATACATCAGCAACCCCGCCTGGATTCTCTGCATCGGGAGCCTCAACAGCCTGTTCGCGGTGGTCATCGCGCCCTGGGTTGCGTACCGCAGCGATTCCGTGCGGACGTTCCTGGGCCGCAGAAAAACCTTTATCGCGGCGGGCTTCGCCTTCCTGGCGGTCTCGCTGGTCCTGATCCCGGGCACGTCCAATCTCGTCACGCTGATCGCGGTGATCGTGATGTATCAGTTTGCGGTCGATCTGGGTTACACCGGGCCGTGGAATCCGCTCTACTTCGACCTGGTGCCCACGGAGCAACGAGGCCGGGCGATGGTCATCAACCGCTACGCCTCGATCGCCGCGCGATTCGTCTTCATGTTCTTCCTGATCGGCCGGTTCGACGAGAACGTGGGCGCCAAGATGGCGTCTGCGGCCTTGTCGAAATCTCGGTGGGCCAGCCTGACGGGAGAACAGGTCATCTACTTCTCGGCTGCGGTTCTCGTGGTTGTCTCTCTTTGCATCGTGTTGCTCTTCGTCCGGGAACGCCCGCGACCCTGCGAGAGCAGAGAACGCATGGGTCTGGCGGCGTATCTGCGTCAGATGTTCCTGATGCGCCAGAACCGCCTGCTGTGCATTCTGGTCGTCAGTTCTGTTTTGATGGCCACGCAGCCGATGAATCTACGGCCTCTGCTGATCACCGAGCAGTTCGGCTACACCAAACATATGCTCGGAAACATGCACGGGACGACCATGCTGATCAACACGGTTCTGGTCCTGCCGCTGCTGGCGGTGTTCATCGACCGTGTGGACAAATTCAAACTCTTTGCCGGTTGTCTTCTGCTGTCCACGCTGCACCCGGCGGTCTTCTGGGGGTACGTCAAGTATGTCGCGCCGCAGGGCGTCCCGCCCGTCTCGGCCATCGTCGTCTTCAACGTGGCCGACGCGGTGTTCGACCGCACGGCTCTGCTGGCCCTGTGGCCCTTCCTGTTCGATCAGATCGATCCGGCGAGGAAGGGCTTCATGAATTCAGGGTTCCTGCTCGTCGCCGGCTGCGTGCAATTCGTCAATACGAATCTGATGGGGCTATGGGTGCATCTCGTCCATGTTTTTTCCGGCGGACCCCGTCAGGTCGATTACATGAGCTGTTATCTTTACAGTTTTCTGGTCGGTCTGATCGGATGCGCGGGAGTGATGCTCTTTGCGGAAAGCAGGCGTCCCGCCTGTCCGGCAACCGTCCCCATGACAGGAGAGCAACATGGCTAAACCTCAGTATCACATCTTTGTCTGCAACAGTTTTCGTCTCACGGGAGAACCCCAGGGCGTCTGCAACAAAAAGGGAGCCAGGGACCTGCTTCAATACCTCGAAGAGGAAATCATCAATCGCGGCCTGGACGCCCAGGTCTCCAGCACCGGCTGCCTGAAGGTGTGCACGCGCGGCCCGGCGATGGTCGTCTACCCGGCCGGCTGGTGGTATGGCGAAATGACCGAACAGAAGGCGGAAGCCGTGCTCGATGCGCTCGAAGCGGGAGAACCCGCGACGGAGTTCTTGATGGACTCGTAGACGGCGTTGCCGGCCGGGACATGGGAGCCGGTGAAAGCCCGGATACAGAAAGGGTGGCCAATCCGTAGGAGAATCCATTCTCTGCAACACGTGCCCTTTACGGACGCGACGAGCATCGCCTCGCTCCTCAGTCGAGGAACTCGCGGTCCGGATCCTGGACGTGCGATAGGTTCTGAGTCCTCCGATCCAATCGCGAATGGTTGTGTCGGACAATCACCCCTTCGATCATGTAGATCACGTCCTCGGCGATATTGGTCGCGTGATCGGCGATTCGTTCGAGATGTCTGGCCGCCGAGAGCATGTGGATGAACAGCTCGGTCTGATTCGGATGGGCATGGATGGCTTCCTGGACGATTCGATACGTCCTGCGATTCATGGCATCGATCTCGTCGTCGCTCCGGAGCACCTGGCGTGCCCGGTCCGCACTGAGATTCACCAGGGAATCGAGGCTTTGTTTGAGCATGTCCTGGGTTTTTCGGGCCATCGCCCGGAAGTCGAATACGAGGTCGACCGAGGGCTGCGTAGCCAGGAATGCGGCCCTCTCGGCCACGTTTACGGCCAGGTCGCCGACGCGTTCCAGGTCGCTGTTGATCTTGAGAACCGCAACGATGAACCGCAAATCGATCGCGACCGGCTGATGAAGGGCAAGGGTCTTGAGGCAGTCTTCCTCGATCCGGACCTCCGTCTCATCGAGGGAGACATCGTTCTCGATCACATGCCGGGCCAGGGACTCGTCGCGATTCTCAATGGCGGAGGTCGCCTCATACACGGCCTGCTCAGCCATCGCGCCCAACGTGAGGATTGATTTCTTGAGATTCTCGATTTCTCTGGCCAGATGCACAGGCATAGCGAGGTACCTTTCCGTCAGTCATTGGGCTCGGAATCCCGGCCGATGGGGCAGAAGTATTGCTTGTTTCTGAAGAGGACCTGGCCGGGTTTGTCGGCGATCACCGTGCTGTGAAACTGGATCAGCCGAACCGACCTGTAACATAGTCTTCCGTCTCCTTCTTGCCGGGGTTGCTGAAGATCTTGGAGGTATGATCGTATTCGATCAGCTCGCCCAGGCAGAAAAAGGCGGCCCGTTCGCTGACCCTGGCCGCCTGTTGCATGTTGTGTGTGACGATCACGATGGTGTAGGTGCTCTGGAGCTGGCCCATGAGGTCCTCGATCCGGCCCGTTGCGATCGGGTCGAGCGCCGAGCAGGGCTCGTCCATCAGGAGCACCCGCGGCCTTGTGGCCAGGGCCCTTGCGATGCACAGCCTTTGCTGCTGACCGCCGGAGAGGGCCAGGGCGGATTTCTTCAGATCGTCCTTGACCTCGTCCCAGAGAGCGGCGCCTCGGAGACTCTGCTCGACGATGTGCTGGAGTTCGTCCTTGCGCCGGACTCCCTGCAAATTCGGGCCGTAGGCGACATTGTCGAAGATGCTCTTGGGGAAGGGATTCGGCTTCTGGAACACCATGCCCACCTGCTGGCGGAGGTTCACGAGATTCGTTCGCTTGTCGTAGATGTCGTGGCCATCCACCGCCAGCCGGCCCTCGGTTCGCACGTGCGGGATCAGGTCGTTCATCCGGTTGATGCTTCGCAGGAAAGTGCTCTTGCCGCAGCCGCTGGGACCGATGATCGCCGTGACGGAACATGGGTAGATGTCCATCGTGATGTTCTTGACGCCCGCCTTCGAGCCGTAATAAAGGCTGAAGTTCTTCGATCGGATCACCGCGCACTCGCAAGCTTCGGCCGTCATCGCGGCCGCTGGCGTTCTCTTGTTGCTTACGGCGAGTGTGGTTCGGATATTGGACTTTCTGATGGAGTCTGCTGTCGTCTGCATATCGTCGCTCTCTTGTGGCATTTCGATGATTCCTTCCGGCCTTGGGCTCCAGGCTCATTGCCCTCGGAGCTTCCTATACACACGGGTTCGCAGCACGATGGCCACCGTGTTCAGGATCAGAATGAGCGCCACGAGCGTGACGACCATGCCGTACTGATTGTGCGGCACCATCATCGCCAGGCGGTCGCCCACGGCCATGTCGTAGCTTCCGTAGGAGAGGGTTCGCGTCGGATCGAAGACCGAGCGGGGCACGTCGCCCATGGAGACTGCGCCGGTGAAGAGGATCGGCGCGGTCTCGCCGGCGATTCGGCTCAGACTGAGGATGACTCCCGTGAGGATGCCCGGCAACGCCGCCGGCAACGTGATGGTCACGAACGTGTGAAACCGGCTGGCGCCCAGGGCCAGCGCCCCTTCCTTGTAGTGTCGCGGGACCGCGCGAATGGCCTCTTCGCTGGCGCGAATCATCACCGGCAGCGTCAGGACCGCCAGCGTCATGGACGCCGCGAGGATGCACGGCTTGGGCTCGAAACCCAGCAGGGGGAACAAGAACAGCACGAAAAACGCCAGGCCGAACAACCCGAAGACGATGCTCGGAACCCCGGCCAGCGTGTTGATGCACATGCGGATGATTCGGATCACCTGCCCGTCCGTGGCGCACTCGACGAGGTAGGCGGCCGAGACGATGCCGAACGGAATCACGAACAGCATGCCGACGAGTGTGATGAACAGGGTGCCCAGGATCTCGGGACCGACTCCGCCGAAGTAGTGGCTGTTGAAATTGTCGTCGAGGAAGAACTGCCAGTAGGCGGTGAACTTCGGCTTGAGCATCTTGTCGGCGTTCTCTTGGACATAGGCGAACAAGGGTCCCAGCGTTTCCGGGAAGAGATCCGCCCGAGGTTCTTTACGCATCACCAGCGGCTCGCCCGGTTTCTCTTCGACCCATTCCTCGACCCAGAAGAAGCGGTCGAGCAGTTGCTGTGCCTGGTCCCATCGCGTTGCTCCGTAGCGCAGCATCACCAGCAACGGTTGTGGCTCGTCGGGACGCGGACCCAGCAGGCCGGGCAGATCCTGCGTGTGAAAGAGAATACCTTGCAGCTCCCGCAACGCCGCGGCGTACTCTTGCTGATGGTTCAGATCCACCGTTTCGGCCGTCGCAAGAAAGCTGCGGGCAATCTCGAAGAACTTCTCGGCGGCGGTGCCCTGGAAGGCGGGATTCTCCGCGTGCAGAAGGACGCCATCGAGGAGGGGGCGGATCTCCCGGATGTCCTGTTTGGCGAAGGCGGCTTCCAGGCTGTCCCGAATGTCGCGCGTCAGGTTCCGCAATTCGGTGTACCGGTCGTCGGCGACAGCCTTGGCCCGCAGTTCTTGGCCGAATGTGCGATGGATGTCCCGGACCTGGCTCGACATCGCCTCGATGTCGACGCCTTTGCGGAACTCGTCAATCATCTCGCTGATTCGCCGGTGGAAGACCTCCGTCTCGGCGATCTCGGCGTTCAGGGTCGCTTCATCGGACCGTCTGAAGAGGTCCCGCTGCATCTTGCGAAACTCGACCGTGCCCTGGAAAAAGACCGCGTTGCTGCCGCGATAGAGCATGGGCCCCAGAATGGCGACGAGGACCAGCATCAGCAGGACGACGGACAGTCCCGTGGCTGCGGTGAAGAATCGGTCGAGTGTGCCGCGAATCCTGAGGTTCATGCTATGTCTTGCCCGTCGCTTTCTTGGCCCGCGAGAGGAAGTACTCGCTGACGATGTTCAGACTGAATGTCAGGATCAACAACAGCACGCCGATGGCGAACAACGCGCCGCGATGCTCGGAGTCTTCCGGCGCTTCGCCCATTTCGCCCGCGATCGTCGCGGTCATCGTGCGGATCGATTGGGAAACGTCCCACCAGGGGTGCGGGATCTGGGTCGCGTTTCCCGAAGCCATCCAGACGACCATCGTCTCGCCGATCGCCCGCATCATGCCCAGGACCACCGCCGCGATGATGCCGCTGTGCGCCGCCGGGATTATCACTTTGATCATCGTCTCCATGCGGGTCGCGCCGCAACTGTACGAAGCCTCGCGAAGCTCCCTCCCGATGGCGGAGATCGAGTCCTCCGCCACGCTGATGATCGTCGGCAGCGCCATGATCGCCAGGATCAGCGAGGCGTTCAGGGCGTTGGTCCCGGTGCTCAGGCCCAGATGCTTCTGCATCCAGGGCGCCAGGACCAGGACTGCAAAGAAGCCGTAGGCCACCGACGGAATCGCGGCCAGGATCTCGACCACCGGTTTGACGACGTTCCGGGCCTTCCAGGAGAGGATATCGCTGAGGAACACCGCCGCCAGGACGCCCAGGGGCACCGCAAACAGCAGGGCGGCGAAGGACACGTACAGCGACCCGACGATGATCGCCAGGGAACCGAAGACCGGGCTCTCCGCCGTCGGACGCCAATCGCGGCTCGCCAGAAACTCGACGAGACTGTAGCCGGACAAGAAAGAGAAGGACCGGAGAATTACGAACAGCAGGATCAACAGCACCGCCAGGACGGAGGTAAACGTCATGAGAAACAGGACTGCCCGGCCGAGGTGAGAGGCGAGATATCCCCTGAAATCCTCGCCGGGCGTCAATGCCATCGGCCGACGGGTGTCGGCCGCTGGCTCCAGTGTGAGACTGATCTGGGCATTGCTCATCCTGGTTGGTTGTCCTTCCTCGTGTGCGATTGTCAATAATTGGTCAGCGGCACAAAGCCTTTGGATTCGATCAGTTCCTGCCCTTTCTCGGTCAGGTGGAAGGTGACGAACTTGTGAACCACCGAGCCGAGTTTGGGATAGCCGTTGGTGAACAGGAACAACGGCCGAGTCACCGGGTAGCTGCCGTTGGCCACCGTCTGCCGGGTCGGCGAGATTCCGTCGATCGAGAGGGCCTTGACGCCTTCGAGGAATCCCAGCCCGACGTACCCGATCGCGCCGGCCGTGGTGCGGACTCGCGACTGGGCCTGGGGATTGGCGTTGACGTACTCGACGCCCGCACCCATCGGCTGCTTCTTCATCACCAGGCTTTCGAAGGTCTCGTAGGTGCCCGAGGACGTGTCCCGGCTGATGACCACGATCGGGGTGTCCGAGCCGCCGACCTCTTTCCAGTTGGCGATCTTGCCTGTGTAGATGTCGCGGACCTGGGCGCCCGTCAGGGCTTTGACCGGATTCGACGGATGCACCACGATGCACACGCCGTCCATCGCCACGACATGGGCGACGGGCAGCACGTTGCCGGCCACGGCCTTCTGGAATTCCTCCGGCTTCATGAATCGGCTCATGGTCGCGATGTCGCACCGGCCGTCGATCAGGGCCGCAGCCCCATCGCCGCTGCCGGTCTTCTTCACCGTGATGGCCAGGTCCGGCTGCACGCTCTTGAAGTACTCGGCAAACGCATCCGCGATCGGTCCGACCGTCGTGGAGCCGTCGATCTGGAGCGTCTGGGCGTGTGCCGCCACGCCCATTGTCAGGACCGACACAATCATGCTCGCAATCATCTTCTTCATACGAACGTCCCTTTCTATGATCTTCACTCTTGTTGTTTACTTGAGAACCATTAGGTGTGGATTAATTTCGTGTTACGATTCCGTTAACATCGGGGAATATCTTCGGCTCAGAACTTGAACGCCACATCGGCCTGGACTCGGTCGTAGTCTTCGCCTTCAATTCCGGGTCGGTCGAATTCAGCCATGAAGTAGATCAGACCCAGCGTCACATTCTTGGCAAGCAGATATCCGGCTGCGAAACGGTGCCCCTTCCCGCCGGTGCCGCCGGCGATGAAATCCGAGTCGTTGAACTGCCCGACGACCGCGTCCCGCTCGATGTCCCGGTAATCCCACTCGAGTTGCCAGGAGCCGGGGGCCTCAAGCTTGTTGACGTGAACGCCGACGAGCCAGCCGGTGTCCTCGTCGTCGGACGCTGCGTTCTGGACGTAGTCCCCAAAGACCGCCACCGGGGTCTTGGCGATCTCCGTGCCGAACTCGGCAAAGAGTTCGAACAGGTCATAGTCAGAAGCATAGACATCCCCCGGCGTCGTGGTATTGCCGAAGAATTCGTCTCCCGCGTCATCCCATTCGTCCGCCAGACTCTCCTCGCCCTGGATGTTGCCGTAGTCGTACCAGCCGGCGCCGCCGAGGATGTAGGTCGGCTTGTCGATCTGGTGTTTGAGATAGCCCTGAAAACCCCAGAGGGACGTGTCGCCGCCGCTGGACTCCTCGTTGACCCAGAAGCCGCCTGCCGCCAGATTGAGGCTGGTTTTGTCGTTGAACGGGCGCAGGTAGGTCAGGGCACCGCCCTCCGGCGTCAGGTCGCCGTCCCAAATCAGTTGGTTCTTGCCGGGCTTGTAGAACGGGTTCTCCATCTTGCCGCCGATCACGTTGAAGCCCTTGAACCACTCCGGGCGATAACCGAAGAACGCCAGATCCAGCCAGATCGGTTTCTTTGAGAACGCCTGATCAAACGTTTGATTTGTGGAAACTGGATCGCCCGAGACTTCCCCTTGACCGGTGGCGATGCGGAACCCGAGGTTCCACTCATCGCTGACCTTGGCGGTCAATCCCAGCCGAGCGCGGATTCGGTTTCGGTGGCGGTCCTCGGAGTCGGCGC
>CALMMH010000635.1 GCA_937868145.1 uncultured Phycisphaerales bacterium | reverse complement strand
GCCCCGAATTGATGGCCTCACCCAAGACAGTCGTCCTGGAATAGGAGCGTGTAAAGGATCCGCGATCTCCGTTTTCCAGAAATAAGGAAGACAATAGGAACGGTCGACGCAACGGAAGGGCTGAATGCGTCGACCAATCCGCAACCTGATGAGAAGGGATGCGATGGAACCTCGAGAGATTCTGCAAACAACACGTCAAGCCATCGGCCAATACGCCGGACAGGACCCGGACAAATGGTTCTACGCCAATCGGTTCGTCTTCGCACGGCTGCAATTGGACGAGAGAAGGACAAAAACGCAGATCAAGAAGGACCTGCTGGAGGCGCAGGCGATGTGCGATTACGACGGTTGCAGGCTCGGCTTTGACAGCACGCGCGGCGTGTGCCTGCATCGGGTGGACGGCAGTCGGGCCTACAGCCGGGAGAATTGCGTTCTCATGCATCCCGATTGCCATCAGAAGTATCACGCCGAGCATCCGGATAAGCGACGGGGTGGAAGACCCGTCGGCGCCGGCAAGGCGGCTCCGACCAGCCCAGTCCTCAGAAAGGTCAGCAAACGTTACGAAGGGTATAGCTTCCTCTACTGGTGGGACCTGTCCCCTGGTTTCCTCGATAAGATGGAGCGTTATGAGGAGGTGCAGTTCGTCAAGAAGGACGGCAGCGAATACTGCTGCGTGCCAATCCCTGCTTTGAAAGGTTATCTGACCGCCGCGCGTCGCACCAGTCGATGCCAGGGCAATTGGGGAATCAGGGTCCTGAAGGACAGGGAATGGGAACTTGCCTTCGAGCCCGGCCGCGGAGACAATACGTGGCTCTTCCTGCCCGTCGTCTGGCTCAGCCGTTCCCACGAAGACTGACCGCCGGCGTCTCGTGTGTCGAGTGTAAAGAGTTGAGCTGAGGCAACCGGGGGATAGCTACCGGTTTTGAGGAGGGATGCCGCCTCAAACGGGCACGCCCAAGGCGGTCGTGCATGGGGAGTTTTTCGCGTTGGGGCCTCCGGTTTGAAACACGAGCGAGACGCCCGCTTGTGACGGTGGAGAGCGCGTCTGGGCCGTGCGCAGCACGCCTGTCGCTGGTGGCTTCAAAGCGATAAACTCCCGCCGCTCGCGGCGGAATCCGGATCAGTCCGCCCCTTCCATGATCAGGGGAAGACGGCGGAGGAAGTCGCGGTGAGGGTGTGCCTCACCAAGGGATTTCGCGAGGAACGGGGGTGCATTGACATGCGAGGCGCAACGTGGCCGTTCGCGGGTGTCACGAACAATCCGACGGCAGAGTGAGCCTCTTGAAGCTGGGGGCTCCGCCGCCAAACCCCCGGCATGTTTTCGCTTTGGGCCCATGGCATGAGAGTAAGAGAGGATGGCGTCGCGACAACGAGGACGTTGCGTGGCGTCGAAGGGGCTGCCGTTCATCCACCATGCTGCTGGCGAAAAGCGGTAAATCTCCCTTGCACGGCCGCTTCGGTCGTGATCGCTCCGTCCAGAGCTTCGCCCTGGCCGCCCGCCAAGAAACGCACGGCACAAAAATGAAGAATGGCCGGTCGCACACATCTACGCAAGCGTAGACAGGCGTCCCGCGAGGGGGAGAAAGAAACGCCTTACGGCGTCACTACGGACAGAGCCTCGCTACGTGACGGGCTGCAGTTGCGTGCGCGGCGTCGCAGGCGCGATATCTGCCATAAAGGAGGCGATCTCGGTCGCCACGCTCTCGATCTGCTCGGTCGTCAACTCGGGAAACATCGGAAGCGAGAGGCATTCCTGGGCGCATCGCTCCGCGACCGGGAAGCTGCCCTTGGCGTAGCCGAGCGACTCATAGGCCTTTTGGAGATGAATGGGAATCGGATAGTGGATTCCGCACCAGATGTCCTTCTCCCTCAGGGCGGCGAGCAACTCGTCCCGCCGGGGCACGCGAATTGCGTAGACATGATAGATGTGCCGGGCGTAGGCGGCTTCCTGAGGAACGATGAGGTGCTCCACTCCTTCCAACAGACCGTTGTAGAGACGGGCGTGGCCCCGCCGGGCGTTGTTCCATTTGTCGAGGTGCTTGAGTTTGATGCTGAGAATCGCGCCCTGGAAGCCGTCCATGCGATCGTTCCATCCGACCATCGCGTGTTTGTACTTCTCCGTTTGGCCGTGGTCGCGGAGAATTCGAACCTTTCCCGCCAGTTCGGCGTTGTTCGTGATGACCGCCCCGGCTTCGCCGTAGGCTCCGAGGTTCTT
>CALMMH010000634.1 GCA_937868145.1 uncultured Phycisphaerales bacterium | reverse complement strand
AGGGCGCCGGGCGAGCCCATGCCGCGATGTTCCTTGAACTGCCGGCCCTTGTAGATGACCAGTTGGCCGGGGCTTTCCTTGAGGCCCGCGAACAAGGAGCCGATCATCACGCAGGAAGCTCCCGCGGCGATGGCCTTGGTGATGTCGCCGGACTGGCGGATGCCGCCATCGGCGATCACCGGGATGCCTTGTTTGTGCGCGACCTCGGCACAGTCCATGATGGCCGAAACCTGGGGCACGCCCACGCCGGAGATGATGCGGGTGGTGCAGATGGCGCCGGGCCCGATGCCGACCTTGACCGCGTCGGCGCCGGCGTCGATCAGCTCCCGTGCGGCGTCGCCTGTGGCGATATTGCCTGCGACGACGTCGATCTTGAAGCTCTTCTTGATCTTCTTGACCGTGTCGATGACGTTTTGCGTGTGGCCGTGGGCGGTGTCGACGCAGATGAGGTCGACGTCCGCTGCGATCAGGGCCTCGACCCGCTCATACTCGTGCACGCCGACTGCGGCTCCGACTCGCAGGCTGCCTCGGGCGTCCCTGGCGGCTCGCGGATACTGCTGCACGCGATCGATGTCTCGCATCGTGATCAGGCCGGCCAGTTCTCCCTTGTTGTTGACCAGGAGCAGCTTCTCGACTTTGTGGTAGCGAAGGATGCCCTTGGCCTGCTCGAGGCTGGTGCCGGCCGGACCGGTGACCAGATTGTCCTTGGTCATGACCGAGCTGATTTCGACGTCGAAGTCCTGGAGGAACTTCAGATCCCGGCGAGTCAGGATGCCGACGAGTTTCTTGCCCTCGACGATCGGGATGCCCGAGACGTTCTGCTCGCTCATCAACTCCTGGGCCCGGCGGACGGGTTCTTTGGGCGAGAGGGTGACCGGGTCGAGAATGACGCCGTGCTCGGACCGTTTGACCTTGGAGACTTCCCGCCTCTGGGCTTCGATGGAGAGGTTCTTATGGATGATGCCGATGCCGCCTTCCTGGGCCAACGCGATGGCCAGGGCGGACTCGGTGACCGTATCCATGGCCGCCGAGACAATCGGGATGTTGATCGTGACGTTTTTAGACAGTCGGGTGCTGGTGTCCGCCTGATTGGGCACGAAATCGCTTTTGGCCGGAATCAGGAGAACATCATCGAAAGTAATGCCTTCGGCGACAATTTTACTGTCATTCATTTGGCGGCTCCAACTACGCTTCCGCTTCGATTTTCTTAAACGCGCTACTATACTTAAGGGCGGCGAAGTCGTCAAACGATTTCGACGGCGGTTGAGTCCTAGAAATCGAGTGGGGATTTCTGTTTGAACCTCCGGCCTGGGTCGATAGTATCAAGGGACAAGCCCTGGGGATCGTAGGGGGCCTGTGCAATAGAACTATAGAACTCGATTGATCGTTGTGGGGAACCTTATTAGGAGGACACGCATGAAGTTGCTTCTTTCCAAGAATCTCATTCTGGCAGTAGTGGTTGTCGCTGCTCTGACGGCGGGAACGGGTCTGCTGGCCAGCTATGTCGACGGTCCCAAAGACGCCCAAGTGGCTGTAGACAGCAAGTGTGTTGACTGCCCGCGGGAGGGGACTCCTGCTTGCTGCAAGATCGCCGGAAGTTGCCAGCACCACGAGAAGGAAGCTGCTACAACTGTTGCTCTAGAAAGCACTTGCAGCGGTACGGGCTGTGGCGGATGCGGCGAGAAGAAGGCTGAGACTCCCTCGTGCTCCGGCGCAGGTTGCGGCGGGCAGACACAGGGCTCCTGCGGGTCCGGCGGATGTTGTCCGTCGAAGTAATCCAACTGCGAATGTAACCTGATATTTTATCGAGACTTGCCAGCTTCCATGCTTGCCGTTTGTGCCGGTGTGGAAGCTGGCTTTTTCATGCGCCGACGCAGAGCCGGGGTATAATCGGAAGAAAACGGCCCGGCTGCGCCCATTTCCAACGCAGGAAGGAGTCTTTGTAGTGAAAACCGCCCATAAGACGTTCTTTGAACGGACGAGAAGACTCAGTGGAAGACAGGCCCGATAATCTGTTGGTCGAGGAAGCTATCCGCGGCGACGGCGAAAGTTTCACGGAACTGTGCCGGCGGTACTACGGCCCGCTGGTGGCGATCGGCCATGCGATTCTCGGCGACCGGCACCTGGCTGAGGACGCCGCCCAGGAGGCCTTCGCCAAGGCTGCGATGCATCTGTCCAAGCTTCGCAAGGCCGACCAGTTCGGTTCCTGGGTGGCGTCAATCTGTCGCAACGAGGCCCGGGATTTGTGCCGGGTTCGCCGGCAGTCGCAGACGGGGGAGCAGGCCGCACAGGAGGAAGTCCAGGCGGATACGGACGATGCCGGCGAAGCGGTCCGAGTTGCCTTGAGGGAATTGCCGGAGGAGGCCCGGGAGGTGGTCTTCCTACGATTTTACGATGGGCTGTCTTACGATCAGATATCCGCCGTGCTGGGGATCTCCGAGCAGGCGATCAATGGCCGGCTTCGCCGGGCCAAGAGGAAGCTGGCGGACCTTCTTCGCCGCCACGGGTTTGACGAGGTGGAATTATGAGCGAACGCAAAGACGAGCGGTGGCTTGACGACCAGCTTCGACGGGTAGTCCGTGGCGATACGCCCCGGTTCGATGCCCAGGCATGGAAGCAGAAGCACCCTGAGGAATATCAGAGACTCGTGGCGCGAGCTGTAGGGTGGGGCTTGCCCCACCATAACCACCGACCCGTTCGAACCCGGTGGGGCAAGCCTCACCCTGCGACGATCATCAAGTTTGCCGTGGCAGCCGTGATCGCCCTGGCGATAGGGCTGTTTGCTCTTACTCGCGACGCGCAGAGGTCTCGGAGGCAGGCCTCGCCGCCTGAGCTGGCGAATG
>CALMMH010000633.1 GCA_937868145.1 uncultured Phycisphaerales bacterium | reverse complement strand
GTCCGTACGCCTTCCCCAAGACCACGCCCAGCAGCACGCCGGCAAGGGTGAAGACGATCGTCAACAGGTCGTAGAGCGTCATCGAGAATTCCCCGGAGGCCTTTTCCTATCTCACGGCACGACGGATCATTGTAGAGGCATCCCGTCGAACACGCAAAAGAGAATTGCCCTGCCCAGAGGCGAGGGGTACGCCCGGGATGGGGAAGAAGGAAGATACCGCCTTGCGGCGTCACTACGAACGAAGGACGTCGATGGCGTAAAGGGCGAAAGACTCTGGCGGTGCGAACGACGCAGCGGTAGAATCGTGGTCGATGTTCGTTGCGCGTGACATGCAGGACTCCGTGTCTCTGCATTCCACCGGGCAGGTAATGTGGACCTTCAGTTGGTAGGAGCATGGGTATGAACGAGAGGACTGCCGGACGTCGGGAATTCTTGAAGGCCGCCGCGGTGATTGCGGCCGGAGCGAGCTTGTCGGTGAAACCGCTTCCCAGCCGGGGACAAACCTCGGGCGACAGACCGCTCAAGGCCTGCCAATTCAACATGCTGCCCGGCAACTTGTCGGATGCGGAGAAGTTCGCCCTGGCCAGGCGGTGCGGGTTCGAAGGGATCGAGGTCGCCGGGGTCATCGAGGACCCCGCCAAGGCCAAGGAACTCGGCGCTTTGGCCCGTCAGGCGGGCACGCCCATCCACTCGGTCTGCTTCGGCGGCTGGCACGCGCCGCTCTCCGATCCGCGGCCGGAGACGATCGAGAAGGGTCTGGCCGGGCTGGAGGCCGCGATGCGAAGCGCCAAGGCCCTGGGGGCCGACGTCGTGCTGCTCGTGCCGGCGGTCGTCACAGAAGAGGTCGGCTACGGCGAGGCCTACTCCCGCTCCCAGCAGAACATCCGCACGCTGCTGCCGCTGGCGACGGAGCTGAAAGTCACCATCGCGGTCGAAAACGTGTGGAACAAGTTCCTCCTGAGCCCGGTGGAGTTCGCCCATTACGTCGACGAGTTCGATCATCCCCGGCTCCGCGCCTACGTCGACGTGGGCAACATGATCCTGTTCGGTTACGCCCAGGACTGGGTCCGCACGGTGGGCAAGCGGATCGTCCGCATCCACCTGAAGGATTTCAAACGCGAAGGCTCCCAGTGGACGAATCTCCTGGACGGCGACGTGAATTGGGCGCAGGTCCGCAAGGCCCTGGCCGAGATCGGATACCGCAGTTATATGACCACCGAGCTGGGCGGCGGAGACGAAGCCTATTTGACCGACCTGGCCGGACGGATCGACAAAATGATTGCGATGCCGACTTGACGCGGCGTCATTCGTGGTCCATACTCTATGTGGGTGGTTGTGTAACGCCTCAATTCTCCCGAGGAACGAGAGTGCCGTAGCACACCCGTTTGGAACGACTGGGGCGGAAAAGAACGACGCCACGGTTCTAAGGAGTATGCGATGGTCATCTTTGTCGGCAACTTCTCCGCGAACACCACCGAACAGGATCTGTTGGACAAGTTCGAACGGTACGGCCAAGTCGACGCGATCAACGTGATGCGGGACGAGATCAGCGAGCGGGTGCTGGGATTCGGATTCATCGAAATGGCCGACAGCGCCTCCGGCCGCCAGGCCGTCGCGGATCTGCACCATTCGACCTTGAAGGGATCGACCTTGATCGTCTGCGAGACGGCGCCGCGCATCGAGCGTCGGCGACACCTGCAGAAACAGGCTTCGCCTTCGCCGGCCCGTCCGGCGCGCCAAGGCTGAGCCCGGCGACGAAGCGTCTCCCTCGCGATCAACTCTCTTGAGATCTGGGAACTAGACATGTTCAAAGCAAGCGATGTAGCCAAGAAGATGGTCATCACGACAAGGCCTGACACCCCGATCTACGACGCCATCCGCCTGATGGCCAACCGAAACCTGGCGGCCCTGCCTGTGGTGGACGCGGAACTGAACCTCGTAGGCGTGCTGTCGGAGCGGGATGCGCTCAAGCTCCTCTACGAAACGGTGAACCGCGCCGATCAGACCGTGGCCGACTACATGAGCCCCCGGACCGACAGCCTCGACGTGAACGCCAGCCTGATCGACCTGTGCGACCGGCTCATCGATCCCAACGCCCGGGTGATGCCGCTGACGGAGCACGGCAAGCTGGCCGCGATCGCCAGCCGCAGCGATCTGATCCAGGGAATCTTGCGCGTGAAGGGTCAGGCGATCTGAGCCGCAGGGACACGCAACCGGCTTCACCCCATCGGCGGCTACAGAAAATCGCATCTTTTTGCGGCATGATGCCGCCCTGACTCTTGCCATTCACCCCACGAGCCGGTATCGTGTGCAGCAACAGGCAAAAACCTGACGTACTGGAACTCATGGGGCGTCGTGAATCAAGACACATCGGATGCCGGGTACAAGCAGCGATTGGCGATCGTAGCGGAGACAGGGCTCCCGGTCTCAGAATACCGCGTCGCGTCGGCGGGTCCCATCCAGCCCGCCGCCCGGAAACGGCCGGCCCTTCGCGCAACGCTTCCCTTCACCACTCTGGAGGAATGGCTCTTCTGGGAGGATCGACCGGCATATCCGTGGAGTTGCTTCGTCCGACTGCGTTTCACGGGGCAGCTTGACCGCACCGCGTTCGAAGCGGCTGTGTGCGAAATCCTCACACGCCATCCGCTGCTTTCCGCCAGGGCCCAAATGCGGGACCGCATGCACCTGGAGTGGGTTGTCCAGAGCGATCCGCAGCCGGTCGTCACATGGCGGTCGGGACCACTCGGCGGCCCCTTCCCGCCGGCGACGCCGATCGATCTCTGTCAGGAGATCGGAATTCGCTTTCACATCGTTTCGGACAGCCGCGCGTGCGACCTCGTCATCCAATGGCATCACGCCTGTTGCGACGGCATCGGTATTCTGGCGTTCGTCAACGAACTCTTGATCGCGTACACGCTGGCCCTCGGCAACGCTCCCGACGGTCTGCATTTGCCGCTGCTGGAAACGGAGAGACTGGCTTCGCGGGGCAAGTTCGGCCTGACGCCGGGCAAGCTGATCCGCATGTTGCCCGGGCACGCGATGAATCTGCGGGGCGTCGCGAGATTCCTGTTGCGCACGCCCGCGCCGGTGATCCCGCACGAACCGTCTGCGGACGAGGGTCCGTTCCCGCCCGGGTACCCGGCGACCCTCACCAGCGTTGTCGATCGTGCGGAATTGCTGCGCCTTCGCAAGATCGCGACTCAGCAGGGGGTGCGACTCAACGATCTGATGCTTCGGGAGTTGTTCCTGGCTCTGGCCCAATGGCGGGCGCGGTGGAATATTCCCGGCGACGACGACTGGCTGCGGCTCATGATCCCCATCAACCTGCGGACTCCCGCCGACCGCCGACTCCCGGCCGCCAGTCTGGCAAGCTTCGTCTGTGTGGATGGGCGCCGACAGGATTTTGCGGACCCCGCGCGTTTGCTCAGAAGAATCCACAGCCAGATGAGCGCCGCTCTGGCACGGCAACTTGGGTTTACGTTCGTGTTCTCCTGCCGGATGCTGAATCTGATTCCCGGCAGCCTCAAGGCCCACATCCGCAAACCTCGCTGCCAGGTGTCCTGCGTGTTGACGAATCTGGGCAAGGCGCTCGTTCGCTCGCCGCTGCCGCGACGAAACGGTCGGCTGGTGGCCGGCAACGTCACGCTGGACGGCATCGACGGCGTCGCTCCGAATCGACCCCACACATGCGCCTCGTTCACGGCGGCCGCCTATGCCGGCCGCCTGTCCATCACGCTGCACTACGATCCCCGGCCCTTGACCGGTCCGCAGGCCGCGGATCTGCTGGAGACATTCCTGACGCGGTTTCGAATGCTGCAACCGCACGGAACCTGCCTCACGGAGACTCCATGAAAAATTTGCCGCCCGGGACTGAACCGGACGGCACCATTTGAATCTCGACCGGAGTTCCGTGGCACTCCGGCCGTTGCATCAGAGACACGTTATCCCTGCACTTTGACCTTCACGGCCTTGCTCTTCTCGGCCTTCGGCAGCGTGACCGACAGGACGCCCTCTTTCACGACTGCTTCGATCTTGTTCGGATCGACCTCGGCGGACAGCGGCACTTCCCTGCGGAAGGAACCCCACGTGCTCTCCATGTGATAGTAGCCGTCCCCGTTGGCCTCGTGGGATTCCTTTTTTTCGCCGCTGAGGGTCAGCGTATTGCCATAGACTGAGATCTCGATGTCTTCGGGCTTGCAGCCGGGGACTTCGGCCCGGACCAGAATCGCGTCGTCCTTTTCGGCCACGTCGATCGCCGGCCAGGTCCGCTCGCCGAGGAAGGAGAACGGTTTGTCCAATCCTCGGAAGAAGCCGTCGAACAAATCATCCATCTGACCGCGCAGAGTGCCCAGCTCATTTCGATTTCTTCGGGTCCAAGGTACGATTGTCATATGTTCTTCTCCTTTCATGTCAAACACGACTTTGAATCTCTTCCGTTCCAAACCCGTATTTTTCAGAGAGAGAATATGCAAACTGCGTGCCAGAACCGATCCAGGCTTTTCTTACACAAAAATCGCGGTTGAAAATGAAGGTTGACGCGTCATATGCGTCCTATAGACTGTCAAATTGACATGTTGTGCTGTGTTAACGCGGACGTCGCCATTGTTCGAGAAATCCTCGGAATTGTGGGACGCCGGAGGTTTTGAGGCAAGGCTTGACCGAGGGAAGGATGATCATATGGACAACGCACCGAACACTCCACGCTGGGACTCGATCCGTGAGCCCCTGCGCGAACCGCTGGCCCGACTGATCGAGGGCGTGCAGGCGCAGCTCGGCGGTCATCTCGAGAGCGTCATCGTGGTCGGCAGCGCGCTGACAGACGACTTCCGGCCGGGCGTCAGCGACATCAACACGGTGATCGTGCTGGACGAGCACACGGTCGCGGCTCTCAACGCCGTCGCTTCCCTGGCCAAGTCGATGAGGCGGTCCAGGCTGTCGGCGCCGCTGCTGATGACGTCGTCCTACATCGAGCGATCGCGCGACGTGTTCGGGGTTGAATTCCTCGATTTTCAACTGACGCACCAGACCGTTCTGGGCGACGACCCGTTTGCCGGCCTCCGATTCGACAAGCCTGACGTGAGGCTCCAGTGCGAGCGGGAGTTCAAGGCCACGCTCGTGCGGTTGCGGCAGGGCTGGGTCGCCGTGGCGGGCGACAGGAAGCTCGTCCGCGACATTCTCGTCTCGACCGCCAAGGGACTGGCTCCCCTGCTGCGGGCCATGCTCTGGCTCAAGGACGTCGAGCGGCCCAGGACGATGGCCGCGACGTTGAAGGAGGCGTCGGCTCGGTTCCTCGTCGATCTCGACGCGGCGATGCGCGCCGACCGCTGGCGGCACGAAAAACCCCGGCTGTCCGACGCCGATATCGAGAGCACGTTTGTCGCCATTGTCGCCGCCGTCGACCGGCTGGCCGCGACCATCGACGAGATGGAGCTGTAGCCATGCGCAAAACTGCGATGCGAATCCTGGTGATGATTCTCTGTGCGCCGGCCGTCGGAGCGGCCAAGTACGCCCCTTCGAAGTTGCCGATGCCGGAGCACTACGTCGACGACCTGGCGGACGTGGTTCAGCCCGATCACGAACACTCGCTCAACGGAATCCTTCAGGAGCTCGAACAGAAGACCGGCGTTCAATACATCGTCCTGACCGTCCCCACCACCGAAGGCATTCCCATCGCCCAGTACTCTGTGGAGCTGACGCACGACAACTGGAAACTCGGGCAGCGAGGCAAGGACAATGGCATGTTGTTCGTGATGGCGGTCTCGGACCGCAAGTACTGGTTCACGCCGGGACGCGGCCTGGAAGGATTCCTCACCGACAGTTATCTCGGCAACGTGGGCCGGACGACGCTGGTTCCCTATCTCAAGCAGAACCAGTACAGCCAGGGCATCTACGCCGTGAATCTGGAAGTCGTCCGGCGGATCGCCGGCGAGATGCACGTGACGCTCACCGGCCTGCCGACCCTCCCGCAAGTTCCGGTCGCCCGCGAAACGAGCCGGGGCCGCGGCGCACCCTGCTGCTCGACACTGTTCACGTTGCTCATCATCTTCGCCTTGATCGGAGGAATCGGCGGCGGGCGCGGCGGCGGAATGGGGTGGTTGCTCTTCCCCATGCTGTTCCGCGGATTCGGCGGGTATGGCGGCTACGGACGCAGCGGCTCGTTCGGAGGCGGCCCCTTCGGCGGCGGGTTTGGCGGCTTTGGCGGGGGAGGCGGTGGCGGATTCGGACATTTCGGCGGCGGTGGCGGCGGCGGGTTCAGCGGCGGCGGCGCCGGCGGCAGTTGGTAAACCTTTTGGAGATCAAACATGCTTTATTCGACATCAAAAACACGAACTCTCCCCCGAGGAGCCTCTGCAACAGCGGTTCTCGTGGGGATTCTAGGCGTCCTGATCCTCTGCGGCGCGATTTCGGTCGGGTTCTACGTTCGCGGCTACAACCGCGCGGTCCGGCTCGAACAGTCGGCCAAGGCGGCCTGGGCCGACGTCGACGCACAGCTCCAGCGTCGGTTCGACCTGATCCCCAACCTCGTGGAGACCGTCAAGGGATACGCGAACCAGGAAAAGGAGATCTTCGAGAACATCGCGCAGGCCCGCACGAAATACTTCCAGTCCGATTCCGTGGGCCAGAAGATCGACGCGTCGAACCAGTTGAGCGGTCTGCTCTCGCGGCTGCTCGTGCTGCGCGAGACGTATCCCGAGCTCAAATCGAACCAGAACTTCCTGACGCTCCAGGACCAGCTCGAGGGCACCGAGAACCGCATCTCCGTGGCCCGCACCCGGTACAACGAGACGGTCAAGGAGCTGAACACCTACGCGAAGGAACTATTCGGCTCGTGGTTCTCGCGCAAAGCAGGCGTCGAGCCCCAGCCGCTGTTCGAAACCACCGACCAGGCCCGCACCGGACCGCCGAAGGTGGAGTTCTCGACCTCGACGCAGCCGGCGTCGCAGCCGAAATGAGCGCATAACGAAAGCCGGTGGGACGGAAGATCGCCCCACCGGCTTTTTGCGTGTCTGAGAATTCGCGGGATCGACCGAATCAGCCGTCGATCTTCCAGCCTTCGCGGTACTTGCGGCTGAGCAGAGCGTTGGCCTCCGGGCTGTTCGTGACTTTGCCCGTCGCGGCGTCGTACTCGAGCTTCTTGCCCACACGGTAGGCCACCAGGCCCAGGAGCATGGTCTCGATCATCGTGCCGCTGTACTCGAAATCACATGCAGTCTTGAGACTGGGGTTCTTGCAGGCGTCGAGCCACTGCTTCTGGAAGTGCCCGAGATTCGGGAGCATCTGGTCCTTCTCCCGGCGGTTGTAGTAGCTCATGTCCGCGTCGTCGCCGAAGGGAATCAGCAGACGGGAGGTGAAATCGCTGAGCAGGAAGCCCTTGGTGCCCTTGAACATCGCGCCGTGGTCGATCTTGTTCAGATCGATCCAGTCCCTCGGCGTTCTCGGCATCGCGCCGCCCTGATACCAGTGGACGCCCACCTCGCCGCGCCAGTCGTTGGCCGGCAGTACGGCGTGGCTCTCCATCCGGACCGGCGTCACGTCCGGGTTGAACGGCTCGCCCGAGGCCTCCATCGTGGTCGGCAGGCCGTTGCCGACGACGTTCCAGGCGATATCCATCGTGTGGCTGCCCATGTCGCCGATTTGGCCGGTGCCGAAGTCCCAGTACATGTTCCACTGGAGGCAGTTGGCGCCGGGACCGCCGGAGAAGTAGCCGGGGTTGTACGGATGGAACGGCGACGGTCCGACCCACAGATCATAGTGCATATGGGCCGGCGGCTGGCCCTCGGCGGGCAGGTATCCGGGTCGGGGAATCTGCCGGTTGCCCCAGGCGTACGCTTCCTTCAGCTCGCCGATCGCGCCGTCGCGGACGAGTTCCTGGATGCGATTGAAGTTCGGATAGGCGTGGCGCTGCATGCCGACCTGCGTCGCCAGCTTGCCCTTTTTCTTGGCCCAGTTGGCGCGGACGATGCGGGCCTCCTCCACGCTGATGGCCAGCGGCTTTTCCATGTAGCAATGCAGGTTGCGGTTCAGCGACCAGTTGGCGATGAACGCGTGCGTGTGGTCGGCCGTGCAGCAGACGACCGCGTCGAGGTCCTTCTGATCGAGGCACTTGCGCCAGTCGACGTACTGCTTGGCGTTGGGGAACCTCTTGGCGCCGAACGCCAGGTGCTCCTCGTTGACGTCGCACAGGGCGACGACGTTCTCGTCGGCGAGCGAGTCGAAATGCGCTTCGCCCCGGCCCCAGGTCCCGATCAGGGCGATGTTGAGCTTGTTGCTCGGGGCGTTGGCCCCGGCCAGCACGCTGCTGGGAACGATGAGCAGCCCGGTCCCGGCCGCGGCGGTCTTGAGGAAGTCACGTCGTTTCATGCGGTTGTCCTCCTGTGATTGTGCGATTGTCATACATAAGAGCCTCGGCGTCATAGTAGCCGATGGGGCCCCGCCAATCAAGTCCGCCGTGGAATTCCAAGCAACATGTTGACTTGGGGCTCGATATCGCGACACTATGTCGGCATGAAAAACGAAGGCAAGACACCCAGCGAAAGCGCGGTCGAAACGCGATATCTCGTGATGCCGACGCAGGCCAACCCGCATGGAACGGCCTTCGGCGGGGCCATCGTCGGCTGGATCGACATGACGGCGGCGATGGCCGCCCAACGACATTGCGGGCGAGAGGTCGTCACCGCCGGGATCGATTCGTTGGTCTTTCGCCAGCCCATTCGCATCGGCGACCACGTGATCCTCATGGCTGCGGTCAACTATGTGAGCCGGTCCTCGATGGAAGTCGGCGTGCGAGTGATCCGCGAAGATCCCTACAGCGGCCAGCAGGTTCTGGCCACGACGGCGCACTTGACGCTCGTGGCGCTGGATGAGAACAAAAGGCCCGCGCTCGTCCCGCCGCTGCTGCCCCAGACGTCCCAGGAAAAGCAACGATGCGAAAATGCCCGCCTGCGAATGCAGGCGAGAAAGGACCGGCTCAAGGCCATCGATCAGGAGAATGTGCTGTGACGGCGGCCGGGCTCACGGACGCGCCTGCTTGGAGGCGGAGAGCATTCGCCAGGCGAACATAACGCACCCACGAACGTAAAACCACAAACGAGTGCTTGCGGCCGCGCCGCAAAAGGCGGAAGAAGGTGGACGAAGACAAATACACAATCACCGACAACAAAGTGGACATCCTCAGCCACCAGCAGCGACGGGATCGCATTCAGGTTCTGACCCTCGACCCCATGCTGGCTGCGGACGTCTGCGAGAGAATCAGCAACGACAAACGACTCAAGCGATGCACGCTGGTTTGTCCGCGGGCCGCGAATGTCCGCGAAGGCCTGGAGGAACTGGAACAGACCGCGCCGGAGACGATCTCTTCGCGGCTGATCCTCTTTGACGTCCGGCGGGCCACCCTGCCGAAGCTCCGACACGTCTTCAACGCCATCGTGGGCTACAACCGCCGGGACTTCAACAAGCTCTGCTACAGCATCTGCATCGGCGACGGTCCCCAGAATCTGTTCCACGACAACCAATTCGTGAACCCCTTCGTGCCGCACCTGGCGGCCCACCGCGTGGACTTTCATCCGGCGGTGTTCTTCTACGATCCGTTTCTCCATTACGAGCCCGACGAGATCCTCTTGCAGAGCATCGGCGACGACTTCGTCATCCCGGACGCCATCCCCAAGCGACTGGCCCCGTACTTCAAGAGCGAGGGCGTGACGGTCGGCACGATCCGCCATTTCTTCCGCGCCATCGACAAGGACGAGGAGACCCGCAAGACTCGCCGGCACATGCTCCGGCACGTGTACAAGAAGCGGCTCGCCGAGATCCTGCCGGGACAGGAAGAGCAGATCAAGAACCTGCTGTCTCGCGATGGGGTGCATTGGGCCAGCGAAAAGATGAACCTCTATCCGCTGTACTTCGAGGATTGGGTCTACGACCTGATGCGTCAGGCCCGCCAGAACGCCAACCCGAAGCCGCCGACCGCGACTGTGTAAAGATCGGCGGCCTCTCTTTCCCGCGTGTCACTCGCCCTGCTCGTTCGCCACGAGAAGCAGGAACACTGCGGTTTCGCCGTCCTGGGTCGCGCCGGCGATCTGCGGCTCGCCCAATCGGAGGGTGACGGTTGATCGAGGGCAGCCCCTCACAATCATCCATCATCCATAGTCAATCATCCCTGCTCAATCCCACTTGTGCTTCTTGAGGGCACGGAGGATCTTCTGAGCGCACCGGAGGGCTGCCAGGCCTTCTTCGGCGCTGACCTCGGGAGCGAAGGATCGGTCTTTGACGGCCCGCAGGAAGGCTTCCTGCTCGAGACGGATCGGCTCCTTGTCGTCGATCTCGAGTTGCTCGACGTGCAGCAGGTCGGGCCAGTTGACGGAGGCCGGGTTGAAATCGCTGCGGCCGCGCCACTCCTTGATCATGTCGACGACGTTCTTGTTCGGGTCGGTCTTGATGACGATGCCGCTCTTCTTGAGGTAGTCGACGTTCACATAGGCCTCGCGACTGAACACGCGGACCCGTCGCTCCGTCTTGAGCGCCAGGCGCGAGGCGGTGATGTTGGCGATGCAGCCGTTGTCGAAGACGAGCCGCGCGTTGCAGATGTCTTCGCCGCCCTGGATGACCGTGACGCCGACCGCGTCCACCCGTTTGATCTTGCTCCGGGCCAGGGACAGGATGATGTCGATGTCGTGGATCATGATGTCGAGGACGACGCCGACGTCGGTGGAGCGGAAAGGATAAGGGCTCACGCGCTGGGCCTCGATGAACTTGGGCTTGATGTCCAGCCGCTTCATCGCCTGGGCGACCGGGTTGCACCGTTCGGAATGGCCCACGGCGACGACCGTGTCATAGCGGCGGGCCAGCGACACGATCTCGCGGCCCTCCCGCACGGTCGAGGCGAGTGGTTTTTC
>CALMMH010000632.1 GCA_937868145.1 uncultured Phycisphaerales bacterium | reverse complement strand
ACTCGACCCACGCCAGATCGGACGAGTAGTAGTGCGGACACAGATAGCCGACGAATTCGCCGACCCGATCGAGCAGCTCGGGACTCGGGAACGAGGTGAAGATCACCGCCTGGGGGTCCGCAGCGCGAATCGCCCGGCAGAAATCGGCGCTTTTGCCGGTCACCTCGGCGTCGCCGACCTCATTGCCCACCTGCCAGTACTTGACGCCGTGAGGCTCGGGATAGCCATTCTGGGCACGCGCCTTGCCCCAGTTCGTTTCGACGGACCCGTTGCAGTACTCCACCAGTTCCCCGGCGCTCTGCGGCCCGTCGGCGTAGCTGATGCAGACCAGCGGCGCGCTGTCCACTGCCCGGCAGAATCGGATGAACTCCTCGACTCCGACGTCGCCCGAGTCGCGACGTCCCCAGTACGGATTGACGGACGACGCCCGCTTGTCCCGGTCTCCGATCGCCTCCTTCCATTTGTACCCGCCGGGATCGATGGAGGAGCCGCCCCAGCGGAGGACGGGCGGACGCAGTTCGCGGACCGCCTCGACGACGTCCCGACGCCAGCCTTCCACGTTGTCGGCCGGCATCAGCGAGAGCATATCGGCCCACACATCTCCCTGGCCGATCACCTCGATCTCCAGAACCGCCCGGTCCGTCGTACCCACGCAGGCCAGCTTCGCCTCCAGTTTCGTCCAGTCCGAGCCGATCCTCGCCAGCGACGCCGAGCCCAGAGACATCCACTCCCCATCGGGCAGGAGCGCTTTGAGCCGGACAGACGCAACCAGGCTGATGGCGTTGCTGCGGAAACGGCCGGAGAACAGGTAGGTCATCCCCTTGCGGACGGCGAGCCGGCTCTGGCTCAATCGTCCCGACCGGCCCTTGGCGGTAGTCACTTTCGCGGATCGAGCCCCGTTCCACAGGTTTTCCGTGCTGTAAGCCCACGTTTCTCCCTTGTCCCAGTCCCGATCGCAGAGGTCGAGGGCCCCCAGGTGATAGGACCAGTTGGCCGTGGGGACAACTCCTTCGAAATCGCGGTCGCCCAGCATCTCGGCCCACATCCCGGGAACGACGTCGTCGAGCAACTCGACGAAACCGCCGTAAAGCATCGGATCGATGCGCCCGGCGTGAAGCGGTTTGTTCAGAACCATCAGATTGACCGTCTCGGCGGACCCGGCGGCGGCGGCGACGAGGACGATCCCCAAGACGACGCCGACAGTCACGGCCTTCTCTCTGCGAGCCATCTCATGACCTCCATCAACCCATAAGGACACAACCTTCAGCAAATTCAACGCCGCATTGTAAGAGCACGCGGAAAAAAGACAAAGACCAAACCAGAGAGAGGCCGCCAAACCGAAGCTATCCGATCAGACACAGAATCTCGCAGAGAATCGACGCCGCTGGCGTTTCGGGAGCCCTCTTTTTGGGACATCCACAGCAGAATCCCATTCTGGAGGCCCATTTTCCTGCGGCCGAGAAGGAAATGTCATTTTGCGGCAAGAAAAGTGAAACCGGAAACGTTGTTTCAGGCACTAACCTCGTGTTGAAGGGCGATCCAGGAGTCTTAGGCCGGATAATCCGCTTGTACGAAGTCGAACGATCTGCTATAAACAAATGGTTGGGTTCGAAGGCCCCTGGGACTTGGAGGATTGTGCCGGCGCTTCGAAGCCGACAGGGTGCTGACGTGAGTCTTTATTGGGCACGATGGAAGGAGGCGTGGTGAACGCGATCATGCCACGTGGTAGAAATGTTCCGCTGATTCATTCTGCAGGTTTCTCAACATTCGCATTTTTCTCCGGAAGTATGTTGTTTGTCCCTGCAATCTCTGCGCCGTGATGGACGATATACCGTTCGGCGTCACGCATTTCGCCTGTCTGGGAAGGCGACACTAGGGTGTTCGGAATTGAGTTGCGGAAAGACTAAGGTCTTGATATAGATAGGTTATCGGACGCGGAGGCCGTTTCGAAAAACTGGAAAGTTCGGCTTTCGGGTATCACCATGTGTATACGTACGGAATGAAGGCGGAGCGAATCACTGAATCATCATCCCCCATCCCACATTTAGGTAGTGCCTCCCAATTGGAATGCCTTGCTTTGGTTACGTGGCCAGAGTGTGATCGGTATTTCCTTTTTATGCTGAAGGAGAGTTGATCATGTGTAAGTCGGTATGTTCTCTCATCGTCCTGACGGTGCTCGCGATGGTTGCGGGCCAGGCTCAGGGCAGTCCCTATGACCGCGTGGCCTATTGGGACAGCAATTACGCAACGGCTTGGGCCGGCGACGGCATCGCCGTGCGGGATGCCTTGCAAGCTGCCGGGTACACCCTCGTCAATGCGGCCGAACTCAAGACCTGGATGGATGCCCGCATCGTCGATAAGAAGCTCAGCGTCGTCATCTTCTGCAGGGACGATGTGCCCTCCACCGTGGCCGAGACACAGACGGCCGATTGCACCATCCGGCAATACCTCAACGCCGGCGGCAAGGTGGTTTGGTATGGGGACATTCCCTTCTACTATCAGGCTGCCTCCGGCGGCACCACCACGAACTGGGGCACCGGCGGATCGACCAACATCCTGGGCTTCAACGCCGCCGGCGGGACCTGGGACGCCGGGCAGGCGGTCACCATCACGGAGACCGGAGCCCTCTGGGGATTGACCACCACCTGGAACTCCTCTCGGCCCGCGGCCGGGACAGGGATCGACAACTTCACGATTCTCGCCTCTGACACCAACGGAAATGCACCCGCCTGGGCGAAGCACTACGTGGCCGGCGACACGTTCCGCGGGTTTGTCCGGATCGAGGACAAGTCCGGCGCGCCGGTCAACATCGACCAACTGATCGCGGTGGCCGAGTATGCCGAGAGCATCGCGTCGGCCATGACGCCCAGCCCGGACAATGGCGCGACGGACGTGCACCGCGACGTGAACCTGGGTTGGACGGCCGGCGAGTTCGCCGCGATGCACAACGTCTACCTGGGCCTCTCGTTCGACGACGTCAACGACGCCAGCGCCGCGGATCCTCGCGGCGTCCTGGTCAGCGAAGGCCAAACGGACACCTCCTTCGATCCCGAGAACGTGTTCCAGTACGGCCAGACCTATTACTGGCGAGTCGACGAAGTGAATGACTCGCCCGACAACACGATCTACAAGGGCGAAGTCTGGTCCTTCACGGTCGAGCCGGTCGGCTATCCGATCGCCACGGTCACCGCAACCGCCAACTCTTCGGCCACCGGTATGGGACCTGAGAAGACGGTCGACGGTTCCGGCCTCAACGCAGACGACCAGCATTCCACCACTTCCACGGACATGTGGACCAGCGCAGGCACCATGCCGGCCTGGATTCAGTACGAGTTCGACGGCGTGTACAAGCTGTCCGAGATGTGGGTGTGGAACTCCAACCAGTTGGTCGAGAGCTTCCTGGGCTTCGGCGTCAAGGACGTGGTCGTCGAGTACTCCCTCGACGGCGCGACCTGGACGCAGGTCCAGAACGTGCCGCAGTTCACCAAGGCAACCGGCAACGCGACCTACACCGCGAACACGTCGATCGACATGGGTGGCGCAGTCGCCCAGTTCGTCCGTCTGACGATCTCCAGCAACTGGGGCGGCATGGCCCCGCAGACCGGCCTGAGCGAGGTTCGCTTCTTCTACGTCCCGGTCCTGCCGCGCGAGCCCGAGCCGGCCGACGCCGCCACGGGTGTGGCTGTGGACGCCACGTTGACCTGGCGAGCCGGCCGCGAGGCCGCGTCGCACACGGTCTACTTCGGAACCGACAAGCAGGCGGTCGTCGACGGCGCCGCGACCGCCCAAACGGTCAGCGACAACAGCGTCACGCCGGAAGATCTGGTCTTCGGCAACATCTATTACTGGAAGGTCGTCGAGACCAACGCGACCGAGGCGGTCTCCGAGTGGCAGAGCGACGTCTGGACCTTCACGACCCAGGAATTCGGCGCGATCGACGATTTCGAGAGCTACAACGACGACGACAACCGCGTCTACAACACGTGGATCGACGGCTGGGTGAACGAAACCGGCTCGCAAGTCGGCTACAGCGAATCGCCGTTCGCCGAGAAGACCCTCGTCAACGGCGGCAAGCAGTCCATGCCCTTGCAGTACGACAACTCGTCCTCCCCGTATTATTCGGAAGCCTCGCGGACCTTCGACGCCGCCCAGGATTGGACGACCAACGACGCCGACATGGTGCGGATCTCCTTCCGCGGCAACGAGGCAACCCTGAACACGGTCGCTCCGTTGTATCTGTCCCTGGCAGACAGCAGCGGGACCAAGAAGGTCGTCACTCATTCGGATCCCAACGCGGTTCTGTCCACCACCTGGCAGGCCTGGACGATCCCGATGAGCGTCTTCACCGACGCGGGCGTCAAGATGAACAAGATCAAGACGATCTCCATCGGCGTCGGCAATCCGACCAGCCCCAGCGCCGGCGGCATCGGCACGATCTACATCGACGACGTCAGCCGCGGCACTTCGCTGATTCGCCACATCAAGGGCGCCGTCACCTCGTCCGGAAGCGTGGTCAAGGGCGTGCCGAACGACGGCATCACGACCGGAGACAACTTCGGCTGGCCCGCCGCGGAACTGCCCGCCCTGGCGTTCGACGGCAAGAGCTCCACGAAGTTCCTCCACTTCAAGGGCGAAATCGCGACCACCGGCGTGCAGGTCACTCCGTCGATCGGCGCCACTGTCGTCAACGAGCTGAAGTTCATCTCGGCCAACGACGCGGCGGAGCGAGATCCGGCGAGCTTCGAGCTGTACGGTTCGAACGCCGGCATCGACGGCCCCTACACGCTGATCGCCAGCGGCAGCATCGTGGATTTCGCAGGCGCCGCCGCATGGCCCCGCCTGACGGAGACCACGACCCCGATCACATTCGCGAACACGACCGCATACAAGCACTACCAGGTCCTGTTCCCGACGGTTCGGACGCCCGCCAGCGCCAACAGCATGCAGATCGCGGAGATCGAGCTGATCGGCGTGATGGAGTGATTCCTCTCTCCGGACGGTTTTGACCGCTCGTAGACAAGTAGGTGTTTCAAGCGTGGCTCCGGTGACCCATCGCCGGAGCCACGCTTCGTTTTGTCTCCGGGCCGACTGCATCTGTTGGAGGCGTGATGCGAGGAGACTGAGCCGGCATTTCCGCTCGGGGATTCAACGAGTGCGAGAGTCCCTCCCCCAGGAGAAGACCGGCTCACCGGCCTCGTTTTCGCATCAGGTATTCAGCGAAGATCCCCGCCGGCGGACAGGACTCGCACCCGGGATAGCTGTGCGTCTGTTGGGGGGACTTCTTGTGCTTGGCCAATATGGACTTGGCGACTTCGGTCGCGTCGAGCTCCAACCTCGCGCGAAACCCTTGCAAGCATTCGCACGACCAGCACTCGGGACGAGGGATGTCCTTGCACAAACGCAGGAGAAAAGCCTCGACCTGTGCGGTCGTCAGCCTGCCTTGGCCTTCACCCGCCATGTGCATCCCCCGATTCAGCCTTCAGGCGATACATCGCCCCCTCGGAAATCTCGCGCAGGCATGCCCATCCGGCACGGACAGGACAAATCCCACATTTCCAGTACGATTGCAGCGATCCTGTACTACTCCCGGATCGCATGTGGTTCTCTGGCTCTCCAGCCGGCCCCAACAGGTATTGACTCAAATAAAGTCTACCGTATCGACTCATCGGATGCCAACTCGCAATTCCGATGATACGATACCGGACCTATACCTGCGATCCCTGTCCGACACAGCGTTTGTGCCCGTTGGATCGGGTCAGGCTTTCGCCTTATTGATCGCCTCAAGAATCCTTCGCTTGCTGTCTTCGAAGCCAAGTCGATCCAGTCGCTCCAGGAGAGCGGTCTCTCCAGCCGAGCTGAAGCATGGATTGTTCACGAGAGCCAGCAACACATCCGTCCTGGAAACCTCGAATCCGAGCTTCTCAAATGTCGCCTCGATCAGGTGGACCTGCACGTCGTCGCTGAGATCCGAACGCTCCGCGATGCGTTTGAAGCCGCGATGACGATCGTCCTCGAAACCCAGCCGGCCAATCGCGTCGATCTCCTGAACCGTCGTCTCCCGGGACTCGACTGTGGCGGGTTCGCACGAGTACCCCTCTTCGACGTCGATCACGATGCACCCGGCGCCCGCAACCGTCATCAGCAACAATCCTGCGATCAACAGATGTCTCTTCATAATCCGCCTTCTCCTCAAACAGTCAGGTTCTATCCGAAGCCGTACACGATCGCGACCAGTCGAATGACCGTCAAACGCCAATCACCGGCTTTCCGCAGCAATCCTCGTTGCATTGGGGCCCGGATTCTGTCATTCTATTAAGGCCGGCGAGAAGATCGCGGTAACAGAGGCGCCGCCTGCGCCGTCGGTCGGTCGCGGGTCGTGACTTGCAGAGAGAGAATTCAATGGGGTTTCACCGGATGGAACCGAACTGGCTCAAGTGGGCAAAGCAATTGGCCGCCCTGGCTCAGAACGGCCTGACCTATTCAGAGAGTCCGTACGAGCTGGAGCGGTACGAACACATTCGACAGATCGCCGCCGAGATGATGGCCGGCGGCTTCGACCTCGACGTCAAGAGCGTCCTCGGACTGTTCCCGCGGGAGAAGGGCTATGAGACGCCCAAGGTGGACGTGCGAGGGGCCGCCTTCCGCGACGGCAAGATCCTGCTGGTCCGCGAGAAGCTCGACGGCGACAGATGGACTCTGCCCGGCGGCTGGGCCGACCCCTGCCAGACCCCGTCCGAAGCGGTGGTCCGCGAAATTGGGGAGGAATCCGGCTTCGAGGCCCGGGTCCTGAAACTCGCCGCGGTCTGGGACCGCAGCAAGCACCCGCACAAACCCTTCATGCCCTTCCACATCTACAAGCTCTTCTTCGTCTGCGAAATCACCGGCGGAACCGCCGCGGAGAGCCATGAGACCACAGGCGTCGGGTTCTTCGCGGAAAACGAGATTCCCGAGGAACTCTCCATCTCGCGAACGCTCCCCTTCCAGCTCGCCCGCATGTTCGAGCATCACCGCGACCCGGCCTTGCCCACGGACTTCGACTGAATACCGGTTCATCCGCGGCGGCGATGCGCCAGCGCGATTCCCGCGCCCAGACTCAACAGACCGATCGCACCCGGAGCGGGAGCACTGACAGGAGCAGGAGAAACGCCCGTGATGGCCAGACGATAGACCACCTGGCCGAAGTCGTTCGTCGCAAATCCCAGGGACCAGATCGTCCCGGCAGACAGGCCCAGAACTTCCCCGCTGTCGAAATCGCCCGCGAAGCTTGAACCGTCATCGAGTGCAATGAGGTCCCAGTAGCCGGTCTCCGTCAGGATGAAATCGAACGCGACCGTCAAGTCGCCGTCGAGAGACGCCGTTCCGGCCTCGATCCGGCCATATTCGTCATAGCCGTCGATCTGGAACAGAAGCTCGCTGCCGGCGCCGAGCAGCAGATTTCCTTCGACGTCGAGCAGGCTGCGAGTCAACGAGAGTTCCGCCGTCGCGGAGCCGACGCCTGCGGTCAGGTAAGCCAACTCGGCGTCCTCGTCCACCGTCATGATCGAATCGGCCAAGGTCAGCGAGCCATGAGCGAAGCTGGACGGGTTCAACTCGCCGACGCCGGTGTATTGGCCGACTTTCAGCGACCGCACGGACACATTTGTGTTCCGGAATATCGCAGCTCCTGCCGCCTGGACCGGGGGATCATACGAGCCGGCGTTCGCGGCCCCGATAACCAATCCCCCCTCCAGGGAAGCCGAGCCCCCTTGCTGCTCCAAGTAGGCGCCCTCGACCATTGCCCAACCGTCGTCCCTCGCACGCTCCGTGTAAGCCTGGCCAATCGTGAGCAACCCGCCCACACGGAAATCCACCCCATTCTTCAGCATCACCCCGGAATTGGTAGCGGTCGCTCCCCCATAATCGGCGTTGCTGCCGGCCTTGCCGATCACCAGAGCTCCGCCCACGTCAAAGCGATTTCCTGCCTCCACCGTCAAGAGGGTGTTCTCCACGCCGGCCCCACTGGCATCGCTGCCCGCGCTGATGTAGCTGAGGCCGATCCCTGCGTCTCCCGTCACGATCAGATCGGCGTCCAACGTCGCCGTGGCGTTCTGGACCTGGGCCGTGCCATTGGGTCCGCCCTGGGCCGTCCCCAGGGACAGGCTCGTTGTGGTCAGGCTCTGACCGGCAAACGAGAACGAGGCATTCGTCTGGGCCGCCCCCTGCGTGGCGCTCGCGCTGCCGATGCTCAAGCCGCTGAGATTCGCGGTCGATGTGTCACGGCCGTCGATGACGACCTCGGCCTGATTGACCGCCGCCGTCGTACGATATCCATCCCTCCCCGTCTTGGCCGCCGCGCCGACGGTCCAGAGACCTGTCCCTGTAAACGCCACATCCTCGAAGACCAGACTCGCATCGACCGTGGCGCTGCTGCCCTCAAAGGCGCTGGCGCTGCCGACCACGAGATCGCCGATCGCCGCCGTCCCATCGGAGAACGTCGCGCCGGCCGTTGAGGCAGCCTGATTGTCTTGCACGGTTTCGGCCGCCGCCACACCGACCGACAGGGCATCCGTTGCGAAGGTCCCGCCGCTGTAGGTCAGGCTCGCAGCGGTGACCTGGGCCGTGCCTTCGCCGCTGGATCGGGCACGCCCGACAACCACCGAGGTCAGGTCCGCGTTCGACGTCCCGTCGCCCAGAATCTGGACATCCGCATCACTTACCAGAGCGTTGCCCTCGTACCTCGACGACGGCACGATCGCCTCTCCGATCGTCCAGGCCCCGCTGCCGGTAAGACTCGTCCCGTCCAGAAGGATCGACGCCGACGCAGTCGCTCCCGCTGCCCGGCCTGACGTGGCACGCCCTACGACCATCCCTCCATTGAGGGAAGCCGAGCCCCCGTCCTGCTCAAGAGAGGCGTTCTCGACAATCGCCACGCCGTCATCCCCGGGACCGGTCCCGGAGTTGTACGCCTGACCGACCGTCAGCAGCCCGCCCACGCGGAAATCCGTCCCCTCCTCCAGCACCACCCGGGGATTCGCGACGCGAGATTCCCCATACTCCTGTCCGCTGTCGGCGCTGCCCACCGTCAGGGCCCCGCCAACATCCAAGCGATGCCCGGCTTCCACCGTCAAAATCGTGTTCGCCACACTGGCGTAACTGCCGTCGCCCACGCCATCGGCCGCTCCGACGCTCGCATTGCCTGTGACGATCAGATCGGCGTCGAACGTCGCCGTAGCGTTCTGGACCTGGGCCGTACCGTAGGACCTGCCATGCGCCGTCCCCAGCGACAAGGTGGTTGTGGTCAGGCTCTCACCGGTAAAGGATAGAGACGCATTCGTTTGGGCCGTCCCCTGCCTAGCATCCGCGATGCCGATACTCAACCCGCTGAGACTGACAGTCGAGGTCTCGTTGCCCCCGATAACAACCTGGGCCTGATTGACCGTCGCCGCGGTACGGGATCCGTCTCCTCCGGTCTTGGCCGCCGAGCCGATGGTCCAGAGACCCGTCCCTGTAAACGCCACATCCTCGAAGACCAGACTCGCATCGACCGTGGCGCTGCTGCCCTCGAACGCACTGCTGCTGCCGACAACAAGGTCGTCGATGGCCGCCGTCCCGCCGGAGAGCGTCACGACGCCCGTCGCGGTCACGCTATTGTTCTTGTTGGGGGCGGCTCCCACACCGACCTGCAAGAGGGTGGAAGACGAGAAAATGGCGTCAAACATCTGGAGCGTGCCGGTTCCCGTCGCACTCGCCCCGTTCGTGTTCGTGGTCCCAGTGCCGACAGAGATCGTCGGCGCGGTCAGACTGCCGCCCAAAACGGCCGCCGTGCCGCTCTGCGCGTTGTTCAGCGCAGCGCCGATATGGAGCACCGAGGCATTGGCGGAGCCGGCGCCCACCTGGGCCGTGCCTCCGTTGCCGATGACCGCTGTGCTGGTGGCGTTCGGCGTTCCGGCGTCCCAGTTCGTTCCCAGGAACCAGTCGCCTACTCCCACCGACTGCCAATTGGTCGCCGCGGCTGAGGCGATTCCGCCAAACAGCACCGTCGCCAGGAGCACAGCCAACCGCCGAACAGGGAATCCACCTGCCATCTGCCACCTCCACACCTTGCCTCTGACCGATAAGATATCCCTTCATTGTATGAGGAATTATCTTTCGTGTCAAAAAAATGGGGCACACTGTATCCTCAATCGGTCGGCGTATCGGCCTTCTGAAGACCCCTTCCTCCCGGTCGCACGGGTGCAAAGTCGCCGGCGGTGGCCCCTCTATCCGCAGATTCCTCGTTATGGGCACTGACCTGGATTCACGTAAGTTCCGTTGGTGCATGTGCCGATACTTGGACTGTTCGCGTTCACAGACATAGTCATTGAAGCAGAGCCATAAGGTCACGCATGAATCCGACCAGATCGCCATTCCCATTGTTCTCAGCCATCATCATGTTGTCCCTGGTGGTTGCCGTACCTGGGCAGATCCCTGAGGTCCCGCCTCCTACGATGGATCAGGAGGGCACCGAACAGTCGTGGGACATCACCCATCCAGGCTGGCGAGAGTGGAACAACGCGCCACCGGAAGACCGGGATGAAGACCGGGATGAGGATCAGTCGGCATCGACAGCGTCTCGGCCCGTGCAGCCCGGCCAACCGCAGCCCTCTGCGGCCGAGTTGCAGAGAAGGAAAGAACAGGAAGAACGGTGGCAACAACTCGAAGTCGCCTGGCAACAGATGACCCAGGACCAGGAGCAGCGGCAGGAACAGGCCGCCGAACGTCAGCGGGACTTCAAGCAGGCCAAGCAGCTCCTGTTGGCCAGTTTCCAGACACCGTCAGACGCGTCCCTATCGGCCGTTCAGACCCAAGCCGCAGAGGCTGACCGCAGGAGACTCTCTTACAGCACGTCCTTCGGCTCGGG
>CALMMH010000631.1 GCA_937868145.1 uncultured Phycisphaerales bacterium | reverse complement strand
CATCATCTGCCGCAGGTTGTTCAGACAGGAGGTTCGTTTGCCCTGCTCGCGGGCTCGGTTCAGCGCGGGCATCAGAATGGCCATCAAGATGGCGATGATGGCGATAACCACGAGGAGTTCGATCAACGTAAAGGCGTGTCTGCGCGTCATGTCCCTTGCTCCTTCGAAGATACCCATGCGAACTTGTCCTGACCAAACCACCGATCTTCTATTCTACCGTCGCCCCCAGGCCTTGTGCAAGCCGCCCAAACGCCCAAAACCCAAGAAAATGCTCGTGATGAACTTGTCAAAGAGATTTTACAGGAGGGCGATCCCACGCTGAATAGGGTGTTTTGCGTGTGCGAGACGCCGGTTTCTTCTCCCAGATGTACTTCACGTTCTTTTCCCTTGTCGCCCACGCCTCGTTCTCCATAAAATGCCCCGCGGAAGAAACGCCTGATGGGACCGATCGGCGGCGGCACGGCCATGGCGAGGATGAGAGAATCGAGGGGAATCCGCCGGGAACGTATGATGGAATCGTCTTTCAGAAGGTGGAGTTGCCGGGCGTGGAACGATGACGAGCATGAGACGTATGACGAAATTCCTTTGTGTACTGGCGATGGCCTTGTGTGCGGTCGGACCGGCCTGGGGCCAAAGCCGCGTCGCGGCAGTCGATGATTTCTTGAAGACCTTGCATGGGAACACAAGCCCCAGGGTGTCCTGGTACACCGGCGCCCGACTCGATTCCACCCATGAGTTGGAGGGGGGGACGCTGAAGGACAAGTCCTCAGAATGGTCATGCGCCGTCACCGCAAGTCCTTCCGGGGAGCCGGATGCTCTGGATGTGACGGCCATGTTCAGGCTGGAGAAAGGCACTGCTTCGTCCGCGGCCGTTTCTGTGGCTTTCGATTTTCACGACTGGAGCACGGAGAACTACGTGCTGGTTCCGGCCGCCGTGTACAACGGGAACCGTTACCGCGCGATCGGGAACGCGTATAACCCGGAGTATCCCCTGGACATGTTCTATAATCCTGAGCTGCCGTTGACCATGTCCAACAATCCGAGATTGGCTTTGACGAAAGGGGAGCCGTCGCGGATCGAGCTTCAGACAGGTTACGCCTCTACTCCGGCGGTGTGCTTCTATTCGCCCGGGTTGAAGAAGGGGTTCATCCTGCTGACCGACCAGGGGACACGCTTGGGGAACTCAGGGATCACGATTGAGGAGAATGACGACCGCACGCAGGTCTCGATTCAGATCAGCGCACCGGCGGTGCGAAACCTGGCGGCGGGGTTCGGCGATTTCTTCCCCAGCGGCGACCGGGCGGCGGACTGGAAGGAGGGCGATGAACTGAGCCTCCGATTCCGGTTGTTCGCCTTCACGGCCCACTCGATCCCCGATCTGCTCACGCGATTCATGGTCGAACGCAAATCACTGAGCGGCCCGAATCACCCGCGGAATCAGGTTCCCATGAGCAAGCTCTTCGAACTGGCGACGGAGATCTGCAGCAGCAACTGGATCGAGACGGCGGCGGGAAGCTATTACAAACCCGAGAACAGCCCGCATTTCCAGTTGTGCTGGGTGAGCGGCATGATGAACACCTACCCGATGCTGACGCTGGACAATGAGAAAGAGCGGGCAAGGGTCTGTGCGGAACTGGATTTCGTGGTCGACAAGCTCCAGGGGGAAAGCGGCTACTTCTATGGCGGGATCACAGCCGAAGGCAAAATCCGTCCTGAGAACAAGAACCCTGCAATCGCTCCCGTCCATGCGCTCGTGAGAAAGAACTGCGACGCCTTGCTGTGGATGGTCAAGCATTTCACGTTGTTCCGAGAGCAGGGCCATGGGGATCTGGTCAAACCTCGGTGGGAGGAGTCGACCCGGCGGCTGGCCCGCGCGTTTGTGGCGACGTGGAAGCAGTACGGCCAGTTCGGACAGTATGTCGAGCCTCAGACAGGCAAGATCGCGGTGTTCAACTCCACGGGCGGCGCGCTCGCGCCGGCGGGATTGGCTTTGGCGTCCGGTTACTTCGGCGAGAAGGAGTTCCTGGATGTCGCGGCCGATGCTGCCAGGTACTACTACAAACGTGACGTGGTGGACCAGGGATTGACCGGCGGGCATTGCGGCGACATCTCGCAGGACGCGGATGCGGAATCCGCGATGGGGTTCCTGGAATCCCTGATGGCTCTCTACGCCTGCACCGGCGATCGCGAGTGGCTGGAAAAGGCCCAGGTGGAGGCGGCCCTGTGCTCCACGTGGACCTTGTCGTACGACGCCCAATTCCCGCCTGAGAGCCAGATCGCGAAACTGCAATCCCATATGGCGGGGGCCGTGTGGGCGAGCGTTCAGAACAAGCACGCGGCGCCCGGGATCTGCCTGGCGTCGGGCGATTACTTGTTCAAGCTCTACCGGGCCACCGGAAACAGGCTGTACGCCGATCTGATCCGGGACATTCAGCACGCGCATACCGAGGCGGTGGACATGCCGGGGCATCGCACCACGAACTACGGCTTCGGGACTTCGATGGAACGCATTCAGCCTTCCGACGCGGAAGGAAAAGGGAGCGTCGGGAACTACATTCATAGCCGCAACTCATGGACCGAAACCGACGGCATGCTGATGGACTTGGAGCTGCCGGGCATCTACGTACAGACCGACAGGGACGAGCTGTACGTCTTCGATCACGTCGAGGCGAAGGTCGTCGAGCGACAGGGGGAGAAGGTGACGCTTTCGGTGAGCAACAAGACGCCGTATGACGCCCGCGTGTCCGTGTTCGCGGAAAGCTCGGAGCAGGCCCGCCGTCCCCTCAGTCCGGTGGCGTTCGTGAAATGGCCCCGATTCGAGATCAAGTCCGGCGGGACCCGAATGATCACCCTGTCGTTGGAGTCGTCACACAACTAGAGATCCTCAGCGGAGGGATGGCTTCGGCCTCTGGCGCACCACGCCTGACGCATCACGCACGACGTTTCCACAGGGCCTTCCATCGTAATCACTTGTATCGCGGTCTGGAAACGGCTATCCTACAATCGCGCCGTGCGGGCGAAGGGTTGTTTTGCGGAGTTTCGCTTGGCCTTCCCGGCCGTCGGGCCGGACAGCCTGATCCTCAAGAACCGAAAGGAGCAATCGAATGGACAAGAAGTCACTGCTGATCTGTCTGTCGCTGATCGGTTTGGCCACGACGCTCTGGGCCCAGGAGGAGGGACAACGCTACGTGCCGGACAGCGACCCGCTCGTCCGCCAGAAACTCCAGCAGTGGCAGGACCTGAAGCTCGGCCTGCTGATGCACTGGGGCGCGTACAGTCAGTGGGGCATCGTCGAGTCGTGGTCCATTTGCTCCGAGGACGAAGGCTGGTGCCGCCGCAGCATGGACGATTACATCGCCTACAAGGCCAGGTACGAGGCCCTCAAGACCACCTTCAATCCGACCCAGTTCGATCCGAGCAAGTGGGCCAAGGCCGCCCGCAAGGCCGGCATGAAGTACGTGGTCTTCACCACCAAGCACCACGACGGGTTCTGCATGTTCGACTCGAAGCTGACGGACTACAAGGTCACCGATCCCGGCTGCCCGTTCCACAGCGACAAGCGGGCCAACATCGCCAAGGAGGTCTTCGACGCCTTCCGCGCCGAGGGGCTTTGGACCGGCGCGTACTTCTCGAAACCAGACTGGCACTGTCCCTATTACTGGTGGCCCAACTTCGCCACGCCGGACCGCAACGTCAACTATGATCCCGACATCTATCCGGACCGCTGGGAGAAGTTCATCGAGTTCACCCACAACCAGATCCTCGAGCTGATGAGCGACTACGGCCCCATGGACATCCTCTGGCTCGACGGCGGCTGGGTCGCCAAGAAGTCCCCCGAAGAGATCCGCCAGGCGTATGAAAGTCGCTTGAACGAAAGTCCCTCGGGCTTCGTCAAAGGCCGCGTGGTCAATCAGGACATTCGCATGGGCGAGCTCGTGCAGAAGGCCCGCGCCAAGCAGCCGGGCCTGATCGTCGTGGACCGGGCCGTGCCGG
>CALMMH010000630.1 GCA_937868145.1 uncultured Phycisphaerales bacterium | reverse complement strand
AGGAGGCCAAGGTCCTTCTGGGCAAAACGATCGTCGCGCAGTTCCACGGCCAGGCCGCCGGGGACGCTGCCGCCGCGGAGTTCGACAAGATCTTCGCCAAGGGGCAACTACCCGACGATATGCCGGAAGTGGCCCTGCCCGCGGCGCCGATCACGATCAAGAACCTGCTGACCCTGTGCAAGCTGGTCGAGACCGGCGGCGAGGCCAAGCGGCTCTGCGCCCAGGGCGGCGTGACCGTCGACGGGCAGAAGGCCGCCGATCCGAACGCGGAAATCACCCCGCGCGACGGCATGGTCGTCCAGGTCGGAAAACGGCGATTCGCAAAGCTGCAAGTCAAGTGAAACAAAGGAATGCACGGACCTACACGGACTGCGTGTGTCTGCGACCGTCTGTGTTGTTCCGTGTCCAGGGGAGAACCAAAGGAATGGGAAAGAGCAGAAGAACGTTCATCGCCGCCGGGCTCATCGCCCTGGCTTCCGCCGTCATGGCCGGTTGCCGCGCCGAATCGGTCCGGCCACTGTCGCCGCGGACGCTTCGCGTGCTCACCTACAACATCCACCACGGCGAAGGAACCGACGAGAAGTTCGACTACAAACGACTCGCAGACGTGATCAAGAAGCTCAGGCCCGACGTCGTCGCGTTGCAGGAAGTGGATTACGGCACCGAACGGGCCTCCGGCGTCGACCAGGCCAGACTCCTGGCGAAGTTCTGCCACATGCACTACGCCTTCGGCCAGGCCATGCCGCATCAGGGCGGCCTATACGGCGAAGCCATCCTCTCCCGGTTCCCCATCGAGAAGACGTTCGTCCATCCGCTGCCCTACCAGCTTGACCGCGAGCCGCGAGCGGCCGTCGAGGTTATGATCAGCCCCGCCGGCATCGGGCCGATCTCCTTCGTCGGCACGCACCTGTGCCACCAGAGCGAAGAACTCCGGACGCTGCAAACCCGACGCCTGAGCCAGTTGTTTGCGTCCGACAAGGGGATTCCCGCGATCCTGGCGGGAGACTTCAACGCCCGACCCGGCAGCGACCCCATGAACGTCCTGGTCGGCAACGGCTGGATCGACGCGGTCTCGCCCCATTCCGTGATCGACTACGTTCTGATCCGCCAGTGCGATCCGTGGACGGTCAAGGACATAACGATCATCGAGGAGCCCATTGCCTCCGATCACAGTCCGGTTCTCGTCGTATTGCAGTGGCGAGGCAACAGTTGAGATTGCATCAGGCGAAACACGGATGACCACTCCCGATCCATCGAGTCATGGCGATCAGCCGCCCCAGAAGCACGTCCGGAGGCCGCGATACGGCGGCACGCACCCGAGAGACTACATCCAGAAGTACAAAGAGCACAACCTTCAGACGTATCCCGAGATGGAAGCCCATCTGCGAGCCAAGGGCAACACTCCGGCCGGCACACACATTCCCATTCTGGTGGAAGAGGTTCTGGAGTGCCTCAGGCCCGCGTCCGGCGAAATCGTCGTCGATTGCACCCTTGGCTATGGCGGCCACGCGTCCGAATTTCTCAAGCGGATCGGCCCGGCGGGAAAGTTGATCGGCTTGGACATCGACGGCGTGGAATTGGAACACACCGGCCGAAGGTTGGCCCAGGAGGGCGCGTCCGTGAGTCTTCATCGCAGCAACTTCGCCGGGATCGCCAAGGTGCTGCGACAGGAGAACCTCACCGGCGTCGACGTCATCTTCGCCGATCTCGGCGTCTCCAGCATGCAGATCGACAACCCCGAACGCGGACTGAGCTACAAGCGCGAGGGACCGCTCGACATGCGGATGGACGACCGTCTCCAGCGAACCGGAGCCGATCTGCTGCGGACCGTCTCCGAGCAGGATTTGACCAAGGCCCTCGCGGAACTGGCGGACGAGCCCGACGCGGAGAGAATCGCCCGCCGGATCGTTGAACTGCGGATCAAGACGCCCATCACGCAAACCTCGCAGCTCGTTCAGGCCATCTTCGACGCCAAGCGGCTGACCGCGGAGACCTGGAAACGACAGCGTGACAGGCTCGGCTCGCTACACCCTGCCGCACGCACCTTCCAAACGCTTCGGATTCTCGTCAACGACGAGATGAGCGCTCTCAAGGCATTCCTACAGAAGGCGCCTCTGTGTCTGCGGCCGGGCGGACGGATCGGGGTCATCAGCTTCCACAGCGGCGAAGACCGTCTCGTCAAGCACGCGTTCCGCGACGGATATCGCAACGGCCTCTACGAATCCACCGCTCGCGAGGTCATCGTGCCGGGAGGCCGGGAAATCCGCGAGAATCCGCGGAGCGCGTCGGCGAAGTTCCGCTGGGCCATCGCCCGCTCGACTTCCGCATCCTGACGCGATCAAACCGCAAGGGGACATTGGGTTTGAAGGATGGCGGGGTTGCGGGTATCCTGGTCTCCGACATCCGTAACGTGAATTTGGGAGGACCCAATGAACGCGACACTCGTGTGCTGCCCGCGTCCGCAACGCTCGATCCGAATCACCAGCTTGACGGCAATTCTGTGTTTTCTCGTCACAAACCAAGGTCTCGCGCAGTCGGAGTCCAGAGTGGTCCTGCCCGACCGGGCCCATCCGTATCTGGCATGCACGGCCGAAGAACTCGCGAGGGTGCGACAAGCCTATCGCGGCCAGGGCCCTGAGCACGATGCCATCGCCGCGATTGAAACGGACGTTTCGCAGTTCATCGATGAGCCGATCGTCTTCCCCCCGCGAGGTGGACAACACAATCAGTGGTATCAATGCGACGACTGCGAGATCGCACTCAAAACCATGGACGCCACCCACCATCAGTGCCCGAGGTGCGGGCGAGTCTACTCCGGCCCGCCGTACGACGACGTGATCTTCGCCCACCAGCACAGCCGCAACCTCCGACAGATGCGAACCGCCGCCTGGGCCTACGCGATCTCCGGCGACGAACGATTCGCCGCCTACGCCGCCAAGATATTGCTCGGATACGCCGAGCGGTACACACAATATCCCTACCATAGCAACTCCAGTCCTCAGAACCCCAAAAGCCGCTCGGGCGGCCACATCTTCGAACAAACGCTCAACGAAGGCGTCTGCCTGTCGACGGACATCGGCCCCGCCTACGACCTGATTTACGACAGCGGCGTGCTCTCCACAGCCGACCACCAGAAGATCCGCGAGGGGCTCATCCTGCCGATGCTCCAGAACCTCGACAGGAACCGGACCGGCAAGAACAACTGGCAAACCTGGCACAACGCCGGGATGATCTGGGGCGGGGCCCTGCTCGGCGATCCGGCCTGGATCGAGAAGGCGATCGCCGATCCGCAGAATGGCTTCCGCTATCAAATGGACATCTCTGTTTCCAAGGAAGGCATGTGGTACGAGAACTCCTGGGGCTATCACTTCTACACACTCCAGGCTCTGGTCAACATCGCGGAGACCGCCCGCCGGCTCGATATCGATCTCTGGTCGGACCCGCGGCTCAAGGCCATGTTCACCCTGCCGGTCCACTACACGATGGCCGACGGCATGCTCCCCCGCTTCGGCGACGACACAGGCTCTTCTGTCAAGAGCGTCGGCCGATTGTTCGAGCCGGCGTATCACGCGTACAGAGACCCGCAGATCCTCTCGCTGCTGACGTCCAAGCCCTGCTTCGAGAGCGTCCTCTTGGGACGGGACGTCGACGTCACCGCCGGTCCGCAACCTCTGTCGAGCAGGCTCGTCGAAGACGCCGGCCACGCAATCCTAAGGACCAACGGCCGGGCTGGCCTGACCGCCGCGATGACGTTCGGCCCCTATGGCGGTTTCCATGGCCACTACGACAAGCTCAGCTTCGTCTTCTATGGTTTCGAGGAGGAATTGGGCGTGGACCCGGGCCGGGCCCGCAGCCAGGCCTATCGCCTGCCGATCCACACGAATTGGTACAAGGCCACCCTCTCGCACAACGCGGTGCTCGTCGACGGCAAGAGCCAGCAGGCCGCGACCGGTGAGCTGGTGCACTTCGAACAGCAAGAGAACTACGCGACGGTGGCCGCCCGCTGTGACCAGGCCTATCCGGGCGTGCGCCATACCCGCCGGCTCGTCATGACCGATTCCTATCTGCTCGTCCTGGACCAGCTTCACAGCGACGCGGAGCACCTGTTCGACTGGATCTACCACAACCGAGGGCAGAAAGCCGTTTGCGAGGCAGCCGCGACCGATGCGAACCTGGCGGGTAGGTTCCCGGGCAGCGAGTACATCCAGAACGCCAGACAAGGCGTCACGGCGAACGCTGTCCGCATCCGATTCGAGGACGACAGGGTCCCGCTCCATCTGACGATGGCCGCCGCACCAGACACAGCGGTGACCGTCGGCGACGGCGTCGGCGGATCGGTCACCGATCGCGTGCCTATAGCGATGGTCGGCAGAAAGGGACGAGACGTCCTCTTCGCCGCGGTTCTGGAGCCGGTCGCAACCGGCAGCAAGCCTCGCATCACCAACGTCCGGATCGTGCCGGTCGGGGACACGCTCAAGGTCCTTGTGGAACGCGACGGAGCCACGGACACAATAGAGATTCGCGGCGATCAGGACGTATCAGTGGTCGCGGCATCCCGTCTATCGATCGAGCCTCTTCTGACGATTGAACCGGGCCCCGGTAATCCTCGCAACTCCGAAGGGGACCTCATCGAGTTGAAGGATGGGAGGCTCTGCCTGATCTACACCCGCTTCACAGGGGGCGCCGGCGATGACGCGGCGGCGGACCTGGCCATGCGGACCTCGCCCGACCGCGGTAAGACCTGGACCGAGGACGCCATCGTCGTCCGGCGGACCGGCGGCATGAACGTCATGTCCGTCTCGCTGTTGCGTTTAGCCAGCGGCGAGATCGCTCTTTTCTACCTGCTCAAGACATCCGACGAGGATTGCCGACCGCTGATGTGCCTTTCGACGGATGAGGCAAAGACCTGGAGCCCGCCGCGTCACTGCATCACAGACGAGGTCGGTTACTACGTGCTGAACAATGACCGCGCGGTCCAACTGAAATCCGGTCGGCTGGTCCTGCCGGTGGCATGGCATCAGGGCCCCGGAAAGCCGAGGGACTGGGCCGCGATCGACATGTGCTATCTCTCCGACGACAATGGCAAGACCTGGCGGCGCAGCAAGGACACGTTCAAAGCCTTCACTCAGGACGGCAAGCGAATCACTCTCCAGGAGCCCGGCGTCGTCGAGCTGAAGGATGGACGGCTGATGATGTTCATCCGAACCGACGCAGGCAGCCAGCACATCTGTCACTCCGCCGACGGTGGCGAAGCCTGGTCGAAACCGGGACCGTCGAACCTCGCGTCGCCCCTGAGCCCGGCATCCATCGAGCGAATCCCCTGGACGGGCGAGCTTCTCTGCGTTTGGAACGACCACTCTGGGTCGCACGCCTACCCCAAGGGCCGCCGCACTCCTCTGTGCCTGGCGATCAGCAAGGATGAAGGCCGGACCTGGGGCCCATCGCAGATCATCGAGGACAATCCCGACGGCTGGTACTGCTACACCGCCATCGCGTTCGTTGACAACCGGATTCTCCTGGCCTACTGCGCCGGAGACAAACAGGTCGGCGGTTTGAACCGCCTCAAGGTCGTGGCCATATCGCCGTAACACAAGCGAGAAACGTGTTGCCTGACAGTCTCTATCTGGCGGCCTCCAGGCGGATATCGTCGACGTAAATCAATCCCATGCCGCCGACCGGGCCGGCGCGATCGCCCAAACCGATCGCCATCGTCTTGACGTGAGTCATGTCCACGCCAGTCAGAGCACTGAACGGGACAGCCCACTCCTGCCACGAAACCGTCGTGGCGACATCCGCGTTGGGATTGACCACGGTAGCGATCAGCCCTGCTTCATCCGTGATCGTGACATACAGAGGCATCGGGTCATTCATGGTCTGGCCCCGAACGTACAAGGTCAGCGTCTTGAGACTGTGGACGGTCCAGTCCTGAGCCTCGGGCCACTCCCGCCGGGCCTCGGACACGAGGATGCCGCCCAGATTGCCATAGGTCAGCGGCATGGACTGGCGTCCGCCGTGGACGATCGTTTGTTCGGCAAACGGAGACTCCACGTAGCCGACCTGCGCGCCGTTGTCCGACGTGCCGTAGCCATCGACCCATGTCTGGTAGATCCGGCTGCCCTCGTCGTC